>JAKSUK010000133.1 GCA_024409095.1 Clostridium sp. | reverse complement strand
TAAATAGAAAAAATAAGTTGTACTTTTTTGTACAGCTTATTTTTTTCTAAAATTACAGGAATAAAAGAAGAAAGAATAATGAAAAATAAGTATATTAAATATTTATCATTATTAAGGAGAGGAAAATATGAAAGTAGTAAGATCTACCTGTAATTACTGCTCAATAGCATGTAATTTTGATTTCCATGTTAACGAAGAAAATTTTATAAATGCAGTGAAACCTACAGAAAATTATCCAGTAAATGCAGGATTTTGTTGTGTAAAAGGGCTTAATTTAGATAAGCAAAATACTAAATTTGAAAATCCTGTTTTGCCTATATTAAAAGATAAAAATGGAGATTTAAAGCAGATATCTTGGAATGAAGCCTTTAATATATTTGCTGAACGTGTAGAAAAAATTCAAAAGGAAAATGGTAAAGAAAGCTTTGCATTTTTAAGTACAGGTCAATTATGTACTGAAGAAATGGCTCTTATTGGACATATAGGAAGAACTTTTTTAGGTGGTAATGGTGATGGTAACACTAGGCTTTGTATGGCTACATCAGTAGTAGCATATAAGCAAAGCTTTGGTTTTGATGCACCACCATATACTTTAAAAGATTTAGAGCTTTCTGATGTAATAATATTCTTTGGTAGTAATCCAGTAGTTGCTCATCCAATATTATGGGGAAGAGTATTAAAAAATAAAATTAAGGATAAAAAAATCATAGTGATAGATCCAAGAAGAAGTGAGACAGCTTGTAATTCAGATATATGGATAGACCTTAAACCAAAAAGCGATTTATACCTTATATATGCCATAGCTAATGTACTTATAGAAAATAATTGGATAGATGAAGATTTTATAAGTAATCATACAGAAGACTTTAGAGGGTTTAAAGAGCATATTAAAAAATATGATATAAATGATGTTGAAGAATATACTGGAATTTCCAAAGGTAGAGTTAAAGAGTTAGCAGAAATAATACATAAGGGTAAAAATGTTTCATTTTGGTGGACTATGGGGGTAAATCAAGGATATCAAGCTGTAAGGACAGCACAAGGAATTATAAATTTAGCTTTAATGACTGGAAACATAGGAAGACCAGGTACAGGAGCAAATTCTATAACAGGACAATGTAATGCTATGGGTTCAAGAGCATTTAGTAATACTACAGGTCTTTATGGTGGAGGAGAATACAGTGATGAAAAGAGAAGGAAGGTTGTAGCAGAAGCTTTAGATATTGACGAAAGTATGCTTCCTACTAAACCAACATTACCTTATAACGTAATAGTAGATAAGATAAATTCAGGTGAAATAAAGGCTTTATGGATAGTTGCCACTAATCCAATAGTATCATGGATAAATGATTATGAATTTAAGAAGGCAGCTGAAAAACTTGAATTCTTAGTTTTACAGGATATTTATAGTGATACTGAAACAGCAAAGTATTGTGACTTATTCCTACCATCAACTAATGGATTAAAGAAGGAGGGAGTAATAATAAACACTGAAAGAAGACTTTCAAAGCTAGATCCTGTTCTTCCAAAGATGGAAAATGAACTATCAGATTTTGATATTGCATTAGGAATAGGTAAAGCTTTAGGAATGGGAAAACTTTTAGATAAATGGAGAACTCCAGAGATAGCTTTTAATACTATTAAACAATGTACCAAGGGAACTCCTTGTGATATAACTGGTGTAACTTATGAAAATCTTAAAGATTCCAAAGGAATACAATGGCCATTTAGAGAAGGAGAAAAGCTAGAAGAAGATGAAAGAAGACTTTTTGAAGATAAACAATTTTATACTGCTAATGGTAAAGCAAAATTTATCTATGAAGATATAGAAGAAGTTAAATACAAACAAAGTAAAGAATATCCATATTTATTTAATACAGGTAGAGCTACTGTAGGTCAATGGCATACACTAACAAGAACAAGAGAAATACAGGATGTATATGCTATTTCTGTTAAAGAAGGATATATAAATATGAACCCTGATTTAGCAGAAGAATTAGGTATAAATGAAAATGAGAAGGTAAAAATAGTATCACCAAATGGAGTAATAAATTATTTTATTGTTAAATTTAGCAGAACGGTTAAAAAGGAACATTTATTTGCACCGATGCATTATGTAGAAGCAAATTCAGTATTACCATCTATTTTTGATAAATATTCAAAAGAACCTAATTTTAAATACGTACCTGTTAATATAGAAAAAGTATATTAGGAGAAATGCTATGAAAAGGATAAAGATTGATAGGAAAAAATGTATAGGATGTTTAACATGTACTACAGCTTGTAAGGTGTCTCATGGAGCAAGAGACACAAGAGGGCATGTGGTAATTAATAGTCAAGGAAATTATGCACCAATTTATTGTAGACACTGTACAAGACCAGAATGTGTATATGCATGTCCTACTGGTGCAATGCGAAAGGATAATGAAAGTGGTTATGCATTATATGATAAAAGTAGATGTGCATCATGTTTTATGTGTATAATGGCATGTCCGTATGGAGTATTAAAAATGGATTATCAAACTAATAGAGAAGTTATGAAATGCGATATGTGTCTTACTGTAAAAGAACAAACTCCACAGTGTGCAGCAAAATGCCCAATGGGTGCATTAACATTAAAGGAGGTGGAATCATAAATGGCATATGTAGTAGTAGGAGCATCAGCTGCTGGGATAAATGCAGCTAAGACTTTAAGAGAGATAAATAAGGATATAGAGATTACTTTAGTATCAAAAGATGAATATGTATATTCACGTTGTATCTTGCACCATTTTTTAGATGGGCGTCGTGATATAGAAGCTTTAGATTTTTCACCAGGAGAATTTTTTAAAAGGTATGATATTAAATGGATTAAAGGTGTAGAAGTAACTGGAATTGATATAAAGGAAAAGAAACTTAAATTAGATAATGGAGAAGATTTACCATATGAAAGGGTAGTATTAGCAACAGGTGCATCATCATTTTTACCACCAATAGAAAACTTACGTACTGCTAATAATGTAATAGGATTAAGAAATTTAGATGATGCGATAAAAATAAAGGAAATAGCACCAAAAGTTAATAATATAATTATATTAGGAGCAGGTCTTGTTGGAGTAGATGCAATGGCAGGTTTATTAGATTATGATGCTAAAGTAACCATGATAGAAATGGGCGATAGGATATTACCTTTACAGCTAGATAATTATGCAGCCAATGTATATATTGAAAGACTGAAAGAAGAAGGTGTAGATTTTAGGTTTAATGTAAGAGCAGAAAAAGTAATTGTTGATGAAAATAATAATCCTGTTGCAATAAAATTAAATACTGGTGAAGAGGTGCCAGGAGAACTTATCATTGCATGTACAGGTGTAAGATCTAATGTGGGATTTCTAGAGGGTAGTGGGATTGAATGTGATAAATTTGGTTTGATATTTAATCCTAAAGGTGAAACAAATGTAAGAGATGTTTATGGAGCAGGAGATATAAGTGGAAGAAATCCTATATGGCCAACAGCTGTAAAGGAAGGTTTAATAGCAGCTAATAATATGTGCAATAAGGATATCTACATGGAAGACTTTTTTGGTAGCAAAAATACCATGAATTTTTGTGGTGTAGCAACAATGTCTTTAGGAATAGTTACTAAACCAGATGATACATATGAAGAATCTGTAGAGATAAAAGGAAAGGATTATAAAAAGATTATTCATAAGAATGGAATAATATATGGAGCAATAGTACAAGGAGACTTATCATATGTAGGGGTATTAACACAGCTTATAAAAGATAAGATAAATATAGATAGGGTTACGAAGCCAATATTCCAAATTGATTATTCTGATTTCTTTAATGAAAAGCAAAATTTAGAATTTGTATATTAGGAGTTAAAGTATGTTTGGTATTCCATTAATTGAGTGGGTAGGATATTTAGCATCAATATTAATAGCCATATCTATGTTTATGAAAGATATCATTAAATTAAGATTTATTAATCTTGTTGGGTCATTGCTCTTTGCCTTTTATGGATTTACCATAAAAGCATATCCAGTAGCTATAGTAAATTCAATAATAGTTTTTGTGAATATATATTACTTGTATAAATTATATAATGAAAATTAAAAATATTTGTTAAATGTTTTCATAAATAGAAGTTAACCTGAATATATCTTTTTATATAGAAATAA
>JAKSUK010000132.1 GCA_024409095.1 Clostridium sp. | reverse complement strand
AGTGGAATGCCATCTGACTTTTTAATATCTCTGGAAATATCAATATCCTCAATAACTAAACCAATAATTACGTTATTTAATCTTGATATAAAATCATTAGATAACTCTCCTACTATTCCAAAATCTATAAAGCATATCTTACCATTACTTATTAATATGTTTCCTGGATGAGGATCTGCATGAAAGAATCCATCTTCTACTACTTGTTTGAAATAAGAAACTGCTAATTCTTTTGCAAGCTCATCTCTATCATATCCATACTCTTCTATAGCTTTTATATCATTAATTTTAAAACCACTTATATTTTCTAATGTTAAAACTTTCTCTCCACTTAATTCATTAACTATATATGGAACATATATACAATCTCTTCCTTGATTTAACTCCTTAAACTTTGTAATATTATTAGCTTCTAAAATAAAATCCAATTCATTTATTGTTGATTTTTTTATTTCCATTAAAGTATCTTTTACATTTACAACAGATTCTTTAAAAACATAATTATACTTTTCACTTAAACTAATTAGTATATCTAAATCCATATACATTCTTTCTTTAATATTAGGTCTTTGAATTTTAATAACTACTTCACGTCCATCTTTTAATACTCCAAGATATACTTGTGCTATAGAAGCTGATGCTATAGGATTCTTATTTATATAAAAAAAACTATCTAATAATTCTTTTGAAAACTCACTTCTAAAAACATCTTCAAATTCCGAAAATCTTTCAACTATCGCCTTATCTTGCAACTTTGATAATTCTTTTATATATTCTTCACCTATTAAATCAGATCTAGTACTTAATATCTGTCCTATTTTAATAAAAGTAGGCCCAAGTTCTTCAAAAGCTTTTCTTAAATTAGCAGGAGATTTTTTATCTTTTTTATTTTTTTTATCTATAATATAGCTTAATCCATATTTAGTAAAAATCTTTATTATTTCTTTAACTCTTTCTCCTGAAGTATAAACCATAAAAAATCTCCTCTATATCTCTCTATAAACTTATTTAATATTATTTATTTTATCTTCTAGCAATGCTACCTTATCTTTTAACAAGTCAAATTCTGTTCGTGATATTAAGTTATATTCTGCGATTATTTTAAGTACATCTTCTTTAGTAAGATATTTCTTATTATTTTCACTCATCATGGAAGTCTTACTCTTCATGCTTTTTCTTAATTCATCACCAATTTGCTTACCTTCTTCTAATGTAAGTTTCCCCTTTTTCACCATATCATTTATTATTTCCATAGATTTTTCATAAGTTATTGATGCTGCTCCTATTCCAAGTAAAAATATTTTTTTAAATTCTTCCATCATAAAAAAACCACCTTTTAACTTTCTAACTTATATATTTAGTATATCATAGTTTATATAATGCAAATTGTTTATATATCAAAAATACCAGTAAATTACATATAAAACTAAAAATTAAGGAAGTTAAGTATCAAACCTTACTCCCTTAGGCAAAATTTTAATTATTTTTATATGGATTTACATGTACCATGCAATGTTTTACCATTGGTATATTTTTTTCAACTTCATCATGAATTTTTTGAGCTATGTTATGTGCTTC
This sequence comes from Clostridium sp., assembly GCA_024409095.1. Classification (GTDB taxonomy): domain Bacteria; phylum Bacillota; class Clostridia; order Clostridiales; family Clostridiaceae; genus Clostridium. The sequence goes on along the minus strand of JAKSUK010000132.1, from coordinate 2,620 downwards.
TTCAAGACTTTGATTGCCATATGATGATATTTCAATATCAGTATAAATTCTTGAGCCAAAAACCCTAGTCTTTAATGAATCTAATTCTATAACACCTTCTTGTGATAAAACTATATCTTTAATTTTATTTATAGTTTCATCATCACAAGAAGCATCTATAAGCTTATATATAGAATCTTTAAATATATCATATGATACTTTCACTATAAATAAACATATTATAATTGATGCTATAGGATCGAGTATTGGAAATTTTATTCTAGCACCTAATACTCCTATAAAACTTCCAACTGAAGATAAGGCATCTGATCTATGATGCCATGCGTCAGCTTTTAATGCACCGGAGTTTATTTTTATAGCTGCACTTCTTGTATACCAATACATCCATTCCTTTACAGCTATTGAAATAGCAGCAGCAAACAAAGCTAATCTTCCTGGTGCTTCTAGATTTCCTTCTATTCCAGCAATCATTTTATTAATTCTAGTTAATCCAATTCCTATTCCTGTAGCTAAAAGTATTGCTCCTAAAATCATAGCTGCTATACATTCAAATCTTTCATGTCCATATTGATGTTTTTTATCACTTTCTTTATGTGCTATATTGAAGCCTATAATAACTATTATTGTGCTAAATACATCTGATGCTGAATGTACTCCATCTGAAATAATTGCACCAGAACCTGCAATTAGACCTGCTGCAACTTTACCGATAGATAATATTGTATTAATTATTATACTAACTACCGAAACTCTCATTGCAATACTTTTATCATCTTTTGACAATGTATTTTCCCCTTTTTAATAATTTATATTTAATTTTATTCTATTCAATTTATATATTAAAGTTCCCTTGAAATAACTTAAGCAAAATATTGCTAGTATTTTTTGATATATTGTCTATTTAATTTTATCGTATACTATAGGTTCTTCAAATCCAAAGGTTATTTTGCCATCTTTTTTTAATATTTCGCTAACAATAAGTTTATTATTACCAGTACTTTCTTTTAATTCAAAGGTTACTCCCGGTCCAAAAGTACTTATACTTTCTCCTGAAAATACTCCATCCATTTCTTTGTATATCATAGGCGTAAATTTTTCTGATTTAACTAAAAATCTATAATCCATAATTAAATCAGCATTATCATTTCTAAATTCTTCTTTCTTTATTCCTTCTGGCAATTCATAAGATGTCAATACTACATTATTATCATTATTTAACTCAAATAGAAATAAATGTGGTAATATATTAACCCTTTCACCTATTTCATAATAACTTTCTTCAATTATAAAATATCCTTTAAAATCCTTAGGCAAATTCCTTATCTTGTTATTACATACTGCATTTATATGTCTAGCTCTAGGATGAATTACCTTTCCAAGCTCTTCTTCTTGTTTAATTTGATTATCATTATTAAATTTTCCACATAACTTTCTTATAAAAACCTCTAAAATTTCCATTTATATATTAATTAATAATTTCACCTCCATTAATGTGTATAGTTTGCCCAGTTATATATGAAGCAGCTTCTGATGCTAAAAATACATAAGCCCCAGCACATTCAACTGGCTGACCTGCTCTACCCATAGGTGTATTATTACCAAACTGAGGTATCTTATCCGCACTAAAACTAGAAGGTATAAGTGGAGTCCATATAGGCCCTGGAGCAACTGAATTTATCCTTATACCAGTCTTTCCTTTAGCCAAAGCCATAGCTAAAGATTTTGTAAGCGTAAGAATAGCTCCTTTAGTCATTGAATAGTCTATTAATGTGTCGTGTCCATGAAAAGCAGTAACAGATGTTGTATTTATTATGCAACTTCCACTTTTTAAATACTTCATTGCTTCTCTTATAATATAAAATGTTCCATATACATTTGTTTTCATTGTTTTATCAAATTGTTCATCTGTAAGCTGTTTTATATCTGTGCATTCATATTGAACAGCTGCATTATTAACCAAAATATCAATCTTTCCATACTTCTTCATAGAAATTTCTATTACTTCTTTACAAAATTCCTTATCAGATATATCTCCTTCAATAATAGTACATTCTCCACCTGCTGATTCTATTATTTCCTTGGTTTCTTCTGCATCTCTTCTTTCATCATAATAAACTATTATAATTTTTGCACCTTGATTAGAATAAGCTATAGATACAGCTCTTCCAATACCACTATCACCACCAGTAATTATAGCAACCTTATCTTTTAAAATATCACCCTTCTTTATATACTTTTCATTATAATATATAGGCATTGGTGTCATTTCATATTCATTTCCCGGATGTTTTTCTTGATATTGAAGAGGAAAAGCTTTTGGAAATTCCATATTAATCATTCCTTTCATAATTATAACTTTTAAGATATTTAATATATTATTATATTTTGCTTTTCTTCTCTATTTTATAAGTAATATCAAGTTATAATTATACGACAAAAAAGGAACTTGAAAATTCAAGTTCCTTTTTTGGTGGCTTACCGGGGAATCGAACCCCGGACACCTTGATTAAAAGTCAAGTGCTCTACCGACTGAGCTAGTAAACCGTATTCTACTTTTAAAGTAAAATGGTGCGTGTTAAGAGATTCGAACTCCTGGCCCACGCCTTAGAAGGGCGTTGCT
>JAKSUK010000131.1 GCA_024409095.1 Clostridium sp. | reverse complement strand
TGCTTATACTTATTTCTATAGATAGTATTATCTCTTTAATTACTCTTATTATATCGACAAGTATCCATTTAGTTTATGTTGTTCTAACACTTTTTCTCTTTTTATTGCATAATATTATCTTATACAATATTTATTAATGAAGGGATATATATTATGTACTTTTATAGAAAAGATGACTGTATAAAATGTAATGATTGCATAAAAAATCCTTGTGATGACTCTTGTAATACAGCTTGTAATCCTAAAGTAAATTGTTATGAATCTTATAAAGTTTTTGCTCCAGATATATATGCAAAACCATATATAACATTACAGCCTTACGAACATTTATTTAACTTAACAGATGCTTTTTATGCTGGCACTATTTTTAAAGACCTTTATAGCCCTTACTGTGCTATGAAATATGTTAAGGGGGTTAAGTAATGAATAAAACTAATTTATTAAATGATATTAGAAAAATGTTATTTTACTGTGTTGACTTAACCCTTTATACCGACAGTTTTCCTTCTTGTGAAAAGTCTACAGAAGATTATGAAATAATGTCTTCAAAATTAAAAAAAGCAATCTATGAATATGAACAACAATATGGTCCCTTAACTAATTTTGGATTATCATATGTTCAAAATCCTGAAGCTTGGATAAATACCCCTTGGCCATGGGAAAAATGTAAGGATGGTGAATAATATATGTGGTGTTATGTAAAAACTCTTCAATATCCTGTTAATTTAAAATGCTCAGACTTAAATATGGCTAAACTTCTTATAACTCAATTTGGTGGTCCTGATGGTGAGCTATCAGCAGCTCTTAGATATTTAAGTCAAAGATTTTCAATGCCTACAAATAAATCTAAAGGTATGTTAAATGATATTGGTACAGAAGAAATGGCACATGTAGAAATAATTTCTACAATGGTATATCAACTAACAGAAAATGCATCAATAGATGAAATCAAAAAAGCTGGTCTTTCTGGTTATTATGCTGATCATGGTAAAGGCATATATCCTACAGACGCTACTGGAAACCCTTGGACTGCTACATTTATTCAATCTAAAGGTGATGTCATAGCAGATTTACATGAAAATTTAGCTGCTGAACAAAAAGCTAGAGCAACATATGAATGGCTTTTAAATTTAACAGATGATTATGAAATTAAAAAAATACTTGGATTCTTAAGAGAAAGAGAAGTAATTCATTATCAAAGATTTGGAGAAACACTAATGCACGTACAAGAAAACTTATCTTGTAAGAATCCTAATTGTAAATAAAAAAATAAAGAGGCTATCTACATAAATGATTTAAAAATCATTTATTAGACAGCCTCTTTCACTATATATTTTAATTAATAATTGTATTTTTGTAAAAAATCATAAACTATTTTATTAAAATCCTCATAATTATCATAATTAGAATTATGTGCTGCATTAGGTAATATTGCAAGCGGATATCCTTTAATACTATGCCACATCTCATTATATTTCTTTACATAACCAATCTTATCATGTTCTCCTACAACTAATAACACAGGACAATTAAAATTTACTTCATCATAATTAGGAAAATCTTTAAAAATAGCTTCTCCACATTGAAGCATGCCTTTTTTACCTAATTTTGATACTGATTTATAAAGTGATTTATAAGATTCTTCTGTATAAGTTGAGGTACTTGCAACAGTTTTGCAATAATACTTAAATGGATATAATCTAGCTATAGCTGTAAAGTGCCTAGTAAGAAATACCTCAATCCATTTATAATATCTCTTAGCAAAAGGCGTTGTATCAACACCAATAAAAGCATCAATATATTCTGAATACTTTTTATAAAAAGCTTGAGCTACATATCCCCCTGCTGATTGACCTACTATTACAATATGATTAATATTTTCTTTAATCAAAATTGCCATAATATCTTCTGCTACATTATTGAAAGTAAAATTATCATATGGTCTTGATTCACCATGTAATGGCATATCTAAAGTAATAACTGTATATTCCCTCTTCCAGAAATCTATTTGATTATCAAATAATGTATGGTCAGCTGTTAATCCATGGATAAATACTATACATTTATCACTTTTATTTCTTGTTATCCAATAATAAACTTTTCCTCTCTTGCTTGTGATATTATACTTAATCAATAAGAATCACCCTTCTGTAATATTATGATATTTATGTTATATTCTATTGTCTATTATAATATTCAATTCCATTAGTTGGTTTAAAATATGTTCTTATATACCCATCTTCTGATACAAACACAATTTCATTATTTGTTACATCATAATATATATCATCTCCATCTTCAGCTTCCTTCTTATGTTTAGAATTTACTGAAGATACTACCTTATTAGCTCCAGCTAAGTATTCTTCTTTTGTTTTGTACCCAAATTCACTGCCATGCTTTATAAAATGATCCTCCCATAAAGCATCATTACGAAATTCTAAAGCACTATTTATTTCTTGATTTTGTAGATTATCCCCTATATTTAATATATCAAAATCTATATTAAATACTTGACCTATAAATGATAAAAGAAATACCAATGCAACTATGATAATATTTCTAAATTTATTACCTCCATTTTTATGGCTAACATCTTTAATATCAGGCTCTTTTATAATCTCTTCTTCATTTTTATTTGTATTCTTGTTTTTCTCTCTACATTCACTACATCTCTTTGGCAAATCCAGACCTTTATCATTATAAAATTTCACTTCTGAATCTGTCATTGTAAATTCTTTTCCACATTGTTTACACTTTCTTTTAATCACTAAAAACATTCCTTTTTATCTTGTACTTTTTAACTAATTATATTATATGTAAAAATGGAATTCAAATTTAAATCTATTATCTTTGCAAATTATGTTGATGTAAATAAATATGAGGCTATATCAAAATTATTTTGATATAGCCCCTTTAACATCTTATATACTATCTTTTAAATGTCACTTCTTTTTCTTCATTCATATTTACATATGACTTACTTGGTATAGTTTTAGCAATTACTCTTCCGTCTCTTATAGAGTATAAAACTTCTGCTCTTCTTCTAACAGCATCATATCCACTTTCAGCATTTAATAATACTAAATTTCCTGGCTTGCCTATTTCAATTCCATATTTATCTTCTATATTTAATGTTCTTGCACTATTAGTAGAGATAAATTTTAATGATTCATTTATATCATCATAACCCATCATTTGGCATACATGTAATCCAAAATGAACTACTTCTAACATATTACCAGTTCCCATTGGATACCATGGATCAAATATATCATCATGACCAAAGCATACATTAATTCCTGCTTCATTTAACTCTTTAACCCTTGTTATTCCTCTTCTCTTTGGATATGTATCAAATCTTCCTTGAAGATGTGTATTTACTAAAGGATTAGAGACAAAGTTTATTCCTGACATCTTTAATAATCTAAAAAGCTTATATGTATATGCATTATTATATGATCCCATAGCTGTAGTATGACTTGCTGTTACTTTATTCTTTAAACCACTTTCTAAAGCTCTCGTTGCTACAACTTCTAAGAATCTTGACTGTTCATCATCAATTTCATCACAATGAACATCGACAAGTACCTCATATTTCTTAGCTAATTCAAAAATCTTATTTATAGATTCTACTCCATACTCTCTTGTAAATTCAAAGTGTGGTATAGCTCCAATTACATCTGCACCTAATTTTATTGCTTCTTCCACCAATTCTAATCCATTAGGATAAGAAAGAATACCTTCCTGTGGGAAAGCTACTATTTGTAAAGTAACATAATCTTTAACTTCTTCTCTTACTTCTACCATTGCTTTTAATGCAACTAAGCTTTCATCAGTAACATCTACATGAGTTCTAATAAATTGAATTCCATTTGCAACTTGCCATTCAATTGCTTTTTTAGCTCTAGTTTTAACATCTTCCTTTGTTAAAAACTCTTTTCTTTGAGACCATCTTTCAATTCCTTCAAAAAGTGTACCACTTTTATTCCATTCAGGCTCACCTGCTGTTAGTGTAGTATCTAAATGAATATGTGGTTCTATAAAAGGAGCTGAAGCTAATGCTCCATTTCCTTCTATAATTTCCTCTCCATCTTTTGCTGAAATATTCTCAGCTATTTCACTGAACTTTCCATCAACTATTCTTATATCAAATAATCCTTCTCTATCTAATTTTTCCTTTAGTTCAAGATATCTTTGATATAA
>JAKSUK010000130.1 GCA_024409095.1 Clostridium sp. | reverse complement strand
AGCATTTAACGAAGAACAAGCTAAGTGTTGCACTTAGCTTGACAATTCGTCATTTCAAATTCAGCAGAAAAAGGGGAAAGATTTGCAGTTCTTAATTGTATCGTATTCACACCTGCAGAATATAGGTTATATTCATAGGGATTTTTTTATTAAAATAGTGTATAATGATTTCAATGATTTTTATAATAGGGGAGGGATGCTCTGCAACAGATAAAAACAACATTCTGTATGATATATTTTAAAATTATTCTTACAGATAGCTGAAGGAGTTGTTTATGAAAGCATAAACAAAAGAATTTTTTATATGACATTAGCAAATTTAGTACTGCAGAAAGAGCAGGAAAAGGTTATAGGCAGGTAAATGAAAATGAAGACATATACATATTTATGTTTTCTGTAATTTTGGATATAATTAAGATAATAAAGCATAGATAGCTTCTAATAAAACTCATAGATATATTATTTTTATAAATATTTGAATGAAGTTAGATTTTTATGAAGCTTTGTATTATGAACATATATTAATGTAGAACGAATAGAGTTATACGAGAATATAATAAGAATGATTCTGTTAGGTTGTTATGAAAAAATAGCTTAGCTTTTCGTAGAATTACTCGCTCTTTGAAAATTATATAAGTTTGATTATTTTATTACATGGCAAACAAGCCTGCAATAAATAGGATTTTTGCAGGTTAATCAAAGATATTGATTAATTAAATTAAGCAGCAACAAACCAAGAATGCTTAGACTTGCTATCGCTAGCGAAGCCAGCAACTTCAGCTGGAGTGTGATTGTTTAGTGATCCATGAGATCGTATAAAGTTATAGTGAAAGATAAATACAGATATTAAGTTATTAGCTTTTTCAAATGAATTAAATCCCTTTTTAGCTTTATACCAAGCTTTAAAAGTTTTATTGAAAGATTTTATAAGGTTATTACTTGTATCGCTGGACATTGGTGCTACAGGTATATGCTTGGAATTAGGCAAAACTTTGGCTACAGCTTGATTATAAGAAGGTAATCTATCAGTAATAAAATTACTAGGTTCACCAAATTTTTTTGCTTCATTAATTAAAGTAAATGCAGAATCTTCACTACGTGATTTCGTAAGATGAAAAGCTAATATAAACCGTGTTTCTGAATCTATAGCAAGCCATAGATAATACTTTTCACCATTTATAAATACAACAGTTTCATCAGCGTGCCAATCGTCAGATTGGAGATTTAACTGATTTTTAAAAGAATCGGCTTTCAGCTTGAAGAATGGTGCAAATTTATGAGTCCAACTAGCTATAGTTACATGGGATACTTTTATATTTGCTGTTGTATGTAGAAAATGTGAAATAGCTCGGGTTGATGTATTATTTAAGAAATATAGAGTTAAAGCTGTAAGAATAACATGTAATGGAAATCGCATCCCTTTCATAGAAAGAGAGCCGGTTATATTTTCACTAGATGCATTATCAATATTTAAATTATGATGATGCACAATTACATGATTACATTTTTTATTTCCACACTTATAGCGATTGTAATGCTTATAAGCATGATGCAAGAAAGTAGCTTTCCCACATTTAGGACACTTAGGATATTTAGATTCCTTCGGCGTACTGACAGAGTCAGGAGCGAATTGTCGTCTGCATTTTTTGCATTGATATTTTTGATTAGCCTGCTTATCCAAACCAAACTTATATAGTTGGTCAGAGTGACAGCGAGGACATTTTACTTTAGTTTTGTTCATTGTTCTTCTCTCCTTTTCTAGGGGGATAATTGGTTCTTGTCAAACTTATTATATTTTCTAGTGTTGAGAAGAGCAATGTTCATATAACTTAACAGAACGATAAGAATGAGAAGGAGAACAAAATATGAATGAGAAGATATTAGAATTTTCAATATTTTGTGTGGAAAGTTTAGCTGAAAAGTTAAATATAGATGCAAAAAAGATATATAAAATATTAAGAGTAGATACAGACATACTGGACAATTACATTATACCATGCTATGAGGCACTTCATTCTCAGAGCAAAGCGTATATAGTTGATGATTTAATTCAGATTATGAAAGTAAAAGGTGTTTTATAATGATAGTTTATCATGGTTCATACTGCATAGTTGATAAGCCGGATATAAAATTTTCAAGAGAGGCTTTGGACTTTGGAAAAGGATTTTATGTGACAAATATAAAGATTCAGGCACAAAACTGGACTAAGAAGTTTAAACTTAGAGGGCAGAAAGCATACATTAATATTTATGAGCTGCCAATAGATCATATAAAGGAAAGTTACAGAGTAAAAGAGTTTCTTTATTATGACAATGAATGGCTTGATTTTATTCTTGAGTGCAGAAGTGGAGGCAGTATATATAATTCTTATGATATGATCATAGGCGGTATTGCAGATGACAGGGTGTACAATACTATGGAGCTTTATGAAGATAATTTAATATCAAAAGAGGAAGCACTTAAGAGATTGAAATATTATAAGCCAAATAATCAGATCTGTATAGTAAATCAGGATATAATAGACAAAGTATTAAAATATATAGAATCAAAAGAGGTGTAATAATGGAAGCACATAAAGTTTTATTACAATCTTTGTATAAAAAAATAATATTAAGATTTTCCAAACTTACTGGAAAAGACTTAGAAGAGAGCATGGATTATTTTTATAGATCACAGACATATGAACTTATAAGCAATGGAATAAGTGATATGCACTGTAGGGGAACAATCTACCTTACAGATGAACTGATGCTTGAATATGGGATTAAGCATGAAAAAGGTTATCCAGAGAAATGGGTGCATAAATTTTAATATTGTAATAAATGCCCTTTGAAGAGCAAATGTAAACTTTAAGGGTGCATGGGTAGTAAGGTGCATGGATAATAAATCGAATAAACGAAATCATCCAAGCGAAACCATTTCTTTGAGAAATAATATTTATTGTAAAAGCCAGGCTTAATTCCTTTATATGTAGTAAGATTAACTTTCTTGCGGAATAATATTTACCCTAAAAGTTACTGGTTAAAATAATTTAATAAATTTATTAAATCCCTTTTGAAGAATAATATTTATCTTTAAGGGGTTTTTTTGTTCATAATTAAAAATCAATAACACTTCAGGCAGCATATTTTCTTAAGGGTCATTGATTTTGTTAATGTAACAACTACGTTAACCTGCATATATACAGTTTGAAATTAAACAGTATTATGGAGGTATCTTTTATGAGCAATTTTGTTTTAGCAGCAGGACATACTACAAGTGGAAATATTGGATGTGGAGTTATTGCAAATCTTGATGAGAGTAATTGCACAAGAGAAATTTCGCAACTTGTTGCGAAAGAATTAAAAGAGAGAGGTCATGGAGCAACATTACTGATAATTGATAAAAGTAATAGTTATAATTGTGAGGATTGTTTTGTAAGAGCACAGATGGCAAATAGTCTGGTCCAGCAAGGAGAAGTAGACCTATATGTAGAAATTCACATCAACGCAGGGGGAGGTACTGGCAGTGAAGTACTTGTTACTGGTCATTCTGCTGTAGCTAATCAATATGCTGCAAAGATATGTTCTTCATTATCAGGAGCTTTAGGAATACAAAATAGAGGAGTTAAGGCAAAGAATCTTATAGTGCTTAATAAGACAAGTATGCCAGCTGTATTGGTTGAGTGTCTTTTTGCTGATAGTAGTGATAGTAATAAATATAAACCAGAAGTGATTGCAAAGGCTATAGCAGATGGACTTATTGGAGCTGAAAGCAGCCAAAATAAACAGTGGAAGCTGGGATGGAACAGGAATAACATTGGATGGTGGTATTCTCCAGACAATATAAATAAGACTTATTATACTTCAAAGAATGGCTGGAAATGTATTAATGGAGAGTGGTACATTTTTGATGATCATGGATATGCTCTTGAAAATGCATGGTATTATGATGAAAGTGATGGGCACTGGTACTATTTAGATGAGAAGTGCAAAATGGTTTATGGAGAAAAGAACAAGCCTCTTTGGAAATGGATTGATGGTGGATGCTATGCGTTTGATGAAGAGGGAAGAATGTATTGTGACTGTGTAACTCCTGATGGATGGAGAGTTGATGAGAGTGGGATGTGGGTTAAGTAATAAATATATTATTTAGATAGAAAAGATATTGAGCAAGTTTACAATTATGAGTTTATGTGTAATAGAGTAAGAGTTTTATTAATACTATTATTAGGTTGTTGAATAAATAAAATTTGTAAAATAAATAAAGCCATTCCCTT
>JAKSUK010000013.1 GCA_024409095.1 Clostridium sp. | reverse complement strand
ATATTATTTTACTTAGTTCGATTTAATGTGTCCACTACTTTATACTAACACCAGTTCGCTTAAAAGAAGATAATACATATTTTATAAACACTCTTTCTGAAATGAACGGTATTATAAGTGCAGTATTAGTAAGTTATAATGGAGATTATATGGGTTAATGGAGGAATTCTATGTCAACTCACAAATATATAGATAAGATTTGCTGTGTCATTATTGCTCTTTCACTTATTATTACCTTATTATTTATGAATGCTCAATCCTTTGGAATTATTAAAGCTTCTAGAGTAAAAGGATATGAAGATCGTCTTTTTGATAGTTCATCTGTACATAATATTGATATTATTATGGATGACTGGGATAAATTTTTAGAAAACTGTAAAAATGAAGAATATGTACTCTGTTCAGTTATCATAGATAATGAAGCTTTTAAGAATGTAGCTATTAGAGCAAAAGGTAATACATCATTAACACAAGTTGAAAACTATGATAATAATCGCTACAGTTTTAAAATAGAATTCGATCACTATGACAGTACTAAGAGTTATTATGGTCTTGATAAGCTTAGTTTAAATAATATCATACAGGATAATACATATATGAAGGATTTTCTTACATATCAAATGATGGGGGAATTTGGTGTACCTGCCCCTCTTTGTAGTTATGTGAATATTACTGTAAACGGTGAAAATTGGGGATTATATCTAGCTGTTGAAAGTATAGAAGAAGCATTTCTTGAAAGAGAATATGGCAATGATTATGGTGAACTATATAAACCAGACAGCATGAGTATGGATAATGGTCGTAACGATAATGAAAAGTTAGATGATAATCAAAACGAACATCCAAGTGGTAATAATAAACCACCAATGTTAGATTCAGAAGAAACATCTCAAATTCCAAATAATAATGATAATGCTCCAAGACCACCAAGTGATGGAGAAAGGCCACAAATTCCAAATGATAATGGTAATGCTCCAAAACCACCAAATAATGGTGAAAGACCTCAAGCTCCAAATGAAAATGGTAATATTCCAAGACCGCCAAGTGATGGGGAAAACTTAGAAATTACTGAAGATAGAACCTTTTATATTGAAGGAATGAAAGATAATAGCCGTCCAAATGCTCTTAAGGGAAGTAGTGATGTATCCTTAATCTATTCTGATGATGTATTTGATAGCTACAAAAATATATTTGACAATGCTAAAACAAAAATTACAGATGCTGATAAAGAGCGTTTAATTGCATCTTTAAAGCAACTTAACCAAGGTGAAAATATAGAAAGTGTTGTTAACATAGATGAAGTAATTAGATATTTTGTGGTTCATAACTTCGTATGTAATTTTGATAGCTATACTGGATCAATAATCCACAACTACTATCTATATGAAAAAGAAGGACAACTTTCTATGTTACCATGGGACTATAACCTTGCATTTGGAGGATTTGAAGGTGCACAAGATGCAACAGCACTTGTAAACTATCCAATCGATTCCCCAACATCTGGTGGTTCAATAGAATCAAGACCTATGCTTAGTTGGATTTTCAGTAATGATGAATATACAGAGTTATATCACAAGTATTTTGCAGAATTTTTATCTAATTTTTATGATAGCAAATATTTAGCTAACTTAATTGATTCTGTAAAAGAAATGATATCTCCTTATGTTGAAAATGACGTTACAAAATTCTGTACCTATGATGAGTTTGAAACAGGTATTGATACACTAAAGCAATTCTGTTTACTTCGTTCAGAAAGTATTGCTAAACAGCTTGAAGGAATAATTCCATCTACATCTGAAGGACAATCTGATGATAATTCTAGCTTTGTTGATGCATCTTCACTTAATATTTCTGATATGGGTACTATGCACGGAAAAGAAAACACAATGGGTAAGCCAAAAATTCCAAATAATGATGTAAGCAAATTTAAAGAATTAAATTAAAAAATTAAGGGAGTAAGTTTTAAACCTACTCCCTTATAATATTTACATTCATATATGTATTAACTATAAAAGTTATTTTCCAATATATAAATTTACAAGTTTACTACCAACTATATTTCTAATACCATTATAAATTTCTTCACTTGCAATAAACATTTCATTTCTTAACTCATCAGAAATTTCTATTATTTCTGTTCCACTATTTTTAATAACCTCTATCTTTTCAGATATTCTTGAATCTGAACTTTCTCTTGCATATTGAATAGCAACTTGTGATGCTTCATTAATTATTTCTCTTTGTTCTTCAGTTAAATCTTTATAAAATTCTTCACTAACTATTAATGATATTAAATGTGCTAAGTGGTTCGTTTCAATAATATAATTTTGCTGTTCATGTAGTTTATTAGATACTATTACTTCATAAGGATTTTCTTGTGCATCTATAGTATTTTGCTGAAGTCCTATATAAACCTCACTAAAAGTCATTGGTGTAGCACTTGCTCCTATAGCCCTCCAAAAGTTTATATGATTAGTATTTTCCATTGTTCTAATTTTTTGGCTCTTGAAATCACTTATTTGTTCTATACGCTTATTGCTAGACATCACTCTAAAGCCTTGATCAGCATAACCCATAAGTTCATATCCAGAATTTCTATATCCTTCTTTCATAATAGATAAAAACTCTTCATTATCAACTACATTTCTCACTTCATTTATATCTGCAAATGCACAAGGTAAATCAAATATTGCTGCTTCTTTAATAAAAGAAACTTGTGGTGCTGTATTTTGAACTACAAAAGGAATATCTCCATCCTTACAACTTTCTAAAAGCTCCCTATCTCCACCTAATACACTATTAGAATATACTTCTATTTGCATTTTACCATCACTAAGTCTATCTACCTCTTTAGCGAACTTTTCTGCTAATATTTGTGTCACAGTATCTTCTGGACTTGCTGTAGCAATTGGCCATGCATATATTTGCTTAGCTTCACTTGTTGATGTGCTATTGCACCCTATCAAATGTGCAGATAATATTAATCCAAGTGAAAGACTTAATAATTTTCTCATACTATTCCTCCATTTTATAACAATATTAAACTTATTGATGGAATAAATGTAAATAATAGCAATGCAATTAAGAAACAAATAATCATTGGAATAGATTTTTTTGCTATATCAATAACTGGTACATCTGTTAATGAACTTGCTACAAAAAGATTTATACCTATTGGTGGGGTAATAAATCCTATAGCTAAATTTACAATCATAATTACACCAAATTGTATTGGATTTACACCTATTGCAGTAACTATAGGTAATAATATTGGTGTTAATATAAGAATTGCTGGAGTAGTATCCATAACCATTCCAACTATTAATAACACAATATTTATTACTAATAATATAACTATATAATTACTAAATGTAGTTAATATCCATTCACTTACTATCTGTGGAACTTGCATTAATGTTAATATTCTTGAAAAGGCAACTGATGTTGCAAGAATAAATAATATTGGTGCAAAAGTCCTTATAGTTTCAACACAAACTCCAAATATTTCTTTAATCTTAATACTTTTATATACAAAAATACTAAGAATCAATGCATAAAACACTGAAATAACAGCTGCTTCTGTTGGTGAAGCTACTCCTGAATAAATACACCCTAAGATAATTACTGGTGATAATAATGCAAAAAAACTTTCCTTTAATAAATTAAATAACCCATTTTTTCTTAATTCATCTGTTACATTATTTATTTTTTCTCTATCTTCACCATATTTTTTGCAATATGAAATTGAATATATCATTAATAAAGCTGCTATTATTATCCCTGGAACTATTCCAGCAATAAATAAATCACTTACAGATTCACCAGTTGTAGTTCCATACATTATAAAAGGTATGCTTGGTGGTATAATAACACCTAATCCCCCTGCCACAGCAACAATTGCAGTAGCAAACTTTTTATCATATCCAAGTTCACATAAAAATGGTATTGTCATGCTCCCAACTGCTGCAACTGTTGCAGGAGCTGATCCTGATATGGCACCATAAAACAAACAAGTAACAATTACTGCACAAGGAATTCCTGCTGTAAATCTTCCTAAAAAATAAGAAAAAACATTGAAAAGTCTTCTTGATATTCCTCCCCTAGCCATAAGTATTCCAGAAAATATAAACATTGGAACTGCTAGAAGAGGAAAGCTATCTAAACCTCCAAACATAGATCTAACTACATATTTTGCACTTACTGTAAATGATGGATCTAATAAGCTTGGTAATATTGATACTATACCTAATGATATTGATATTGGTATTGATATTATTAGACATATAAAAAATATTAAAAATATAATTCCTGTCATCATACATTATACCTCCCTAACAAGTTTCAATTCTTCTACCCATCTTTGTATAATTCTTATGGAGACTAGTATAAAACTAAATAGTGGTGCAGCTTGTATATAATACATTGGAATACCACATGCTGGGCTTGTTTGACCACTAACTATAGCTGACTTTAAATAAAGATAAGCATAAGGAATTAAAAATAAGAAAAATATTATTTCTATTGTATGATTTACTAATTTAATCATTGCTTTTATTCTCTTAGGAAATATAGATATAAATTGCTCAATTTTTATAGAAATACATTTTTTTGTACAATAGCTTACACTAATAAATCCAGACCATATGAATAAATATCTAGTTATTTCCTCTGACCAAGCTAATGAATTACCAAATAAATATCTAGTGAATACTTGTATTCCCATTATTACTGTCATACTTAATAAAAGTATTACAAGTATAAATTCTTCAAAATTATCATCTAGCCATTTAATTATTTTCATAACTCCTCTCCCCTTTCATTATTGTTTTATAATATTTACCATTATCTCATTCATTGACAAAAGAGCTGTCAAAAAACCACCTAAAATAAGTAAGTTTAATAACAACCCTTTCTAAACATTATTATTTAATATCTAGTTTTTCTTTCATATATTCTATTGGCATATCTTCTCCAGTCCACATCTTGAATGCTGCAGCTCCTTGGAATAACATCATGCCAAGACCATTCATAGTTTTACAACCAACTTCTTTAGCCATTCTTAATAATTCAGTTTCTCTTGGATAGTAAACTACATCTGAAACAATAAGGTCTGGTCTTAAGAATGATTTGTCTGGAATATAAGTCTTTCCTTCTAATGGTTTCATTCCCATTCCTGTAGCATTAGTGAAAAGATAGCTGCTTGCTATTTCTTCTTTTAATTTATCTAAATCTTCTAAATCAAATAATTGTGCTTTGCAGTTAGTTTTTTCATTTATCTTTCTTACAGTTTCTTCTGCTTTTGCCCAAAACTCATCTTTTCTATTGAATATAGAAATTTCTGCAACACCATCTAAAGCTGCTTGTATTTCTATAGCAGTAGCAGCTCCACCAGCTCCTACTATTGTCATTTTCTTTCCAATAACATCTACACCATTATCTTTTAAAGACATCATATATCCTGTACCATCTGTTATATGACCTGTTAATACTCCGTCTTCATTAACTATTGTGTTAACAGCTCCACACATTTCAGCTGCTGGAGATAATTTATCTAAATATTTGTGTACAACTGTTTTATTTGGCATAGATACATTAGATCCAACTAATTTTAAAGATCTTAATCCTTGAACTGCACCTTCTAAAGAATCATTATCTACTTCAAATGCTAAGTAAGCATAATCTAATCCTAATTTAGCAAATGCTGCATTATGCATTGCTGGCGAACTTGAATGACGTATTGGATAAGCCATAAGTCCTATTAATTCAGTATGTCCTGTAATTCTCTTTTCCATTATTTCAATCTCCTTTTAATTAGTCGTTATTTCCTCTAAATATATCATCAAAAGCTCTTAATCCTAAAGTATAAACAGATGAACCTAGTCCAACAATTATACCTGAAGCTATTGGTGATATAACTGAGTGATGTCTGAATTCTTCTCTAGCATGTACATTTGACATGTGTAATTCAATAACTGGACACTCTAACATTCTAAGTGCATCTCCAATTGCATGACTATAATGAGTCCATGCACCAGCATTTAACATAACTCCATCATATCCTTCTAAGTATGCTTCATGAATTTTATCAACAAACTCACCTTCATTATTAGTTTGGAAGTTTGTAACTTCTATATCTAATTCCTTAGCTAAATCATCAACCTTTTTATTTATTCCATCTAAAGTTATTGTTCCATATTGTTTTGGATCTCTTTTACCAAACATATTATGATTAACACCGTGTAATAACATTACTTTTTTCATTTAACTCATCCTCTCTTTGCCTATATATGCTTTGTGTTTTATCTAAAAACTTTACTTCTTTAAACTTATAATAAAGAAGTAAAAATTTCAATCTTTTTTATTTATTATTTTTATTTTTTCATTATTATATTATATCTTATGTTAACTATTATAGATGCTATTATACTAACTACTGCTAATATTGCTGATACTAATAATGTATATTGAACACCAAATTTGCTAGTTACTGTACCTGCTATTGCAGTTATACTAAATGCACATAATGCACCTGCTATCATAATCATACTTACTGCCTTTGCTTTTGAAGCTGGGAAGAAGTCAGACATTACAGAAACTAAAAATTGTAATACTCCTCCTGCACACGTTGCACCAATTAAGAATCCTCCGATTTGTGCTGATGTTGCACTTGGTGCAAAGTACATCCATAATAATGTTACTAATGATAATGCTGGATATACTGTTATCATTCTAACTGGTTTAACCCATTTAACTAAAACTACATTTAATAATACTGCAAATATTGATCCTAATGCATAGTTTGATCCAATCTTACCTGCTGCTGCTTCTGTCATATTTAAGAATGTCATTCCATAATCTTTATTAATATTTAAGAATACTTGGAAAGTTGCTGTTGCTGTATATCCCATTATGATTAAAGCTACACCTTCAATCCAGAAATTAGATTTAACTTGTACAACATCAGCTGCTACTTCTACTTTAGCTTCTTCTACTGTTGCAAAAGGAAGCTTAGTTAATACTAATGCTATAACTACTAATAACGCTATACAAATTATAAATGTCCATCCAAACCATAATCCATTTCCTGCCCAGAAAGTAACCATTACTGGTAAGATATATTGTGCTATTGCTATACATAATTTTGATAATATACTTGCTAATCCTGATGATTGAACTAAAATTTCCATAACTGCTGGAAGTACACCTGAATCTAAGAATCCATTAGCTACACCTGCCAAAATTGCTATAAAGAAAGCGACTGTTGTATTAGGTGCTAATAATATTCCTCCAAAAAATCCTATATACACCAAACATCCTATTATAACAGTAAGTCTTCTACCAAACTTATCTGAAATTGCTCCTGAAAATGGATAAGTAATTAATCTTCCTATACCCAATGCAGATATTACATAAAGTACCCCTGCTGCATCAGTGTTCCATAATGCTTGGAATGATTTAGTATTTTGTGATAATATCGCTGATCCAAAACCATGTACAAAAAAACTTAAATATAGTACAAATGCCGTTGGATATAAACTTTTCATTGATTTATTTTGTTCTTTCACTTTTTATTCCTCCTTTATTGAATGTATATTTTTTAACAAACTTCTTTATATTTTTACAACCATCTTATGTATCTATTATATTATTAATTTATAAATTTGAACACTAATTAAATTACATTGTTAAAAAATCATCTTGCTATTTGTTAATGTTTTAACGCTGATTTTACGTTATTTTTTTCATTTTATAGTATATTATCTTGCTATTTTCCTTAATTTTATTGTACTATAAATAAACTTAACTATATAATTATCTTATAAAATAATAAATAAGGAGAATAATTTTTATGTTTTCTTATGATTTTAAACCAAAAGATAACAATATATTTGAATATAATAAGCAGCCAAAACTTTTAAGACTTTGTCATAACTTTAATAATCCTGGTTGGATATATAATTATCATTTACATAAAGAAGCAACTGAAATAGTATATATTGCTGATGGAAAAGCAGAATATAGTATAGATATGAATACTTTCACATTAGAAAAAGGACAACTTCTTGTTATGGAGAAAGGTGTTCTTCATTCTATAACTTCTGATAAAGAACATCCTGTAGATGCTTGGACATGTATGATTGGTAATTATAAATTTTGTAATAATAATGAGGATGTTATGCTTTTATCAAATAAAACATTTCATATAATGCATACTGGAATTCATGAGGAATTTATAAAAAATACCTTTAAAGAAATGTATAACCTTTGTTTAAATAATAATTCTACTTCTCATAGCATATGCGATATTTTAGCTACTTCATTAGCTTCACTTATTTATAATTTAACTCCTAATGAAGAAGAAGTAACACAAAATAAGAATTCTTCATTTATACGAGATGTACTTGTTTATATTAGTGAGCATTATACCGAAAAAATTACCTTAAAAAAGCTTTCTGAAGTTTTTCATATGAGCACTGGACATATAAGTCATTCTTTTACTAAGGAATATGGAGTTTCTCCAATAAACTATGCAATTGATTTAAGAATTTGTGATGCAAAGCTAATGCTTATAAATAGTGATGACTCTTTAGTATCTATTGCAAGAAAAGTTGGTTATGATAACCCAACTCATTTTACTAATATTTTTACTAATAGATTAAATTGCTCTCCAACTGAATATCGAGAGCATCATAATAAGAAAAATACTTCTAGTTTTGTGGATAGCCCTATAATAAATAGTAATGTTAACACAAATAATGATACCTATTCAAATGAAATATACCAATTAAAAAAAGACTTTGAAAAAATTAAAGAAGAAAATGAAATATTACAAAAAGCAATGTCTATATTAGCCTCAAAAAATTAATGGAAGCTTAAACTAAGCTTCCATTAATTTCTATTATATTAATTATAACATCTATCAAATCATTTAATGTCTTATTATTTTCAACTCTATAATGACATTGATTTTTATATAAATCATATCTTTCATCATGTAGTTTATAAAGAATATCTGGTCCATTTACTAAAAGTGGTCTATTCCTTATTTCAATATCACTTACAATATTTTCCACAGGTCTATCTAAAAATATAATTATAGAATTATCATTAAATAATTTCATATTTTCTTTATTTTTAATAACTCCACCACCTGAAGCTATTACTGTTTTTCTTTTATTGCTTAAAGTTTTACATGCATCTGTTTCACAATTTCTAAAATATTCTTCACTTATAGCAAACAATTCAGGTATTGTCCTTCCAGTTGATTCAATTATAAAATCATCCATATCTATAAAATCATACTTCATCTTCTGTGCAAGCATTTTTCCCACAGTAGTCTTTCCAGAGCCTGTTAATCCTATTAAGACTATATTTTTTTCTTTTTTATCCATTTATTTACCTCACTAAAATTCTTTCTTTAATTCATTGTAAATAATATCTATAACCTCTTTATCTATTTCCGTATCATGGAATATTTCTTCTGCTTTTACAGCCTGCCCTACTAACATATATAATCCTCCAATTGAAATTTTCCCTAAGCTCCTTGCTTTTTTCAATATTTCTGTTTCTGTAGGATTATATACTATATCATCTACTGCTTTATACTTTTCTATAACCTCTTCCCCCACAGGAGATACCAAAGTTTTAGGATACATTCCTACTGGAGTAGAATTTACTAATAAATACCCGCTAAGTTTTGCTAATTCATCATAACTTATAAGCTTAACTCTTTCATTCTTACTTTTTTCCGAACTCTCTTTAGGATTTCTGCTTACTATATATACTTTTTTTGCTCCACAATCTAAAAGTACCTCTCTAATAGCCTTACTTGCTCCACCACTACCTAAAATAACAGTTATTTTATCTTTTACATCTATATTAGCTATTTTTAAAGTACCATAAAAGCCAAAATAATCAGTATTATAACCATAAAGCTTTCCATTTTTATTAACTACTGTATTTACTGCGCCAATATTTTTTGCTTCATTTGAAATATAATCTAAGAATGGCATAACTTCTTCCTTATATGGAATTGTTATATTAAACCCTCTTATATTTAAAATTTTTACGCCATCAATAAATTTTTGCATATTTCCTCGTGGCAGTTCAAATTTTTTATAAGCTCCTTCTACATTAATTAACTCCATTATCCTTTTATTTATTATTGGAGAATAAGTATGTGGTAGCTTCTCGCCTAAAACCCCTAGAAACTCCATTAAAACTCGCCCCTTTTTAACTAATATTGCATAATGTATAATTATTACTTTTTATTAAACTTTATAGAAATTTATTCATTACTTTTATAATTCCCTAATAGCTTAAAATACCTGCTTTTTTCTTCAATTAATGATATTGCATTTTTTACTTCTGCAACATCAAGATTACCTTCAAAATCTATATATAATACATATTTCCATGGTAAATTACTTATTGGTCTTGATTCTATCTTTTTAAGGTTTATATTATTTTCTGAAAAATGTCTTAATAACTTATATAAAGTACCAGCTTCATCTTCTAGTGAAAATACTATACTTATCCTATTAGAATCTTTATCATACTCTAAATTCTTTCCAATAACTATAAATTTAGTTGTATTTTCCACTTCATTATTTATATTTTCTTTAATTACTTCAAGCCCATATCTTTTTGCTGCTCTTTCACTAGCAATTGCTACTTTTGATTTATCACCTATTTCACATACATGCTTTACGCTTAAAGCTGTATTATGATATAGTATTTTACTCCATTCCTTATGCTTTTTTAAAAATTCACTACTTTGAGCAAAACCTTGAGGATGAGAATAAACTTCCTTTATATCCGATATCTTTGTTCCTTTTAAGCCAATTAAATTTTGCTTAACTTTTACACATTGTTCTCCTAAAATATAAAAGCCATAATCTTTCATTAAATCATATATAACAGTAATAGCACCTGTTGATGAATTTTCCACTGGTAATACTCCATACTCTATTTCATCATTTTTTAAAGCATTAAACACATCTTCAAATTCATCATAAAATACTATACCTTTTTCTTCACCAAAATAGTTTATTTTTGCTTCTTCACTAAAGGAGCCTTCTACTCCTTGTACTCCTACCTTTATACTGCTCATTATACTTTTTTGCAACTCTCTACTAGTTGTCATCATATTATTTAAAAAATCTTTTGCATAATCACTATATTCTTTATTTTTAAGTCTATTTAAGTTTTTTTCAATAACTGAATTTTCTCTTGTTGCATTAAATATTGGTAAATTTCTTTCCATCTTATATTTTGCTACATTTAATACAACATCCATCCTCTTCTCAAAAAGCTCAATAATTTGTTTATCTATATCATCAATTTCATCTCTTAATTTATCTATATCTAACACTAAAACACCACCTTAGTAATAACCCTTTCAAAGTTTCAATATTAATTATCCATTAAATCTAAAATTCCTATAGCAGTTACTGCTTCTATTACAGGAAGTGCTCTTTGAACTATACATGGATCATGTCTTCCATTAACCTCTAAAACAGTATCTTTACCTGTATTAATATTTACAGTATTTTGTTCTTTTAATATTGATGATGTTGGTTTTATAGCAACCTTAAATACTACTGGCATCCCGTTAGTTATTCCTCCTAGTATACCACCATTATTATTAGTCTTAGTTAAAACTTTTTCTCCTGAAAAATACATTGAATCATTAGCCTCACTTCCTCTCATTTGAGAAAGTTCAAAACCTTTACCAAACTCAATACCTTTTACTGATGGAACAGAAAACATTAAATGAGCTAAAGTAGATTCCACTGAATCAAAAAATGGATTACCTATTCCAGGCTTTATCCCTAATACTGCACATTCAATAGTACCACCAATTGAATCTAGCTCCTCCTTAGCAGCAAGTATTTCTTTCTTCATCTCTTCTTCAAGATTATCATCTAATAAAGGTAGTTCTTTTGACATATATGAATTTATAAAACTTTCAGTAATCTCTTGCTCTAAAAAGCTCTTATCTTCAATTTTACCAATAGATTTTATATGAGCTACTATTTTAATTCCTTTTAACTCTAATATCTGTTTACATATTGCTCCTGCAAAAACAAGAGGTGCTGTTATTCTACCTGAAAAATGACCTCCACCTCTATAATCATTGAAACCATTATATCTAACATTTCCTGTATAATCAGCATGTCCCGGTCTCATTATATATTTAAGTTTTCCATAATCTTTTGATTTAGTATTGTTATTTCTTATAATTGCACAAAGCGGAGTACCAGTAGTTTTACCTTCAAAAAATCCACTTAATATTTCTGGTTCATCAGCTTCCTTTCTTGGAGTTGATAAATTATTTCTTCCCGGTGCCCTTCTTTTCATTTCATATGATACTTTATCTAAATCTATTTCAAAACCTGGCTCAAGTCCATCTATATTAATTCCTATAGCATTTCCATGTGATTCTCCAAATATTGATATTTTAATTTTATTCCCCCACATTCCACTCATTTGCTATACCCCCTAATCTTCTGTAATCATCAAAAAATGATGGATATGATTTACTTATACATTCATAATCCTTTAAAATTATTGGTTCCTTACATACTGTTGCTACAATTGCTAAAGTCATTGCTATTCTATGGTCCTTCCAGCTCCAAACTTCAACTCCACCCTTTAAGCTTTCTACACCTTCAATTATAAGCCCATCTTCTCTTTCTTCTATCTTAGCTCCTAGCTTAGTAAGTTCAGATGCTATAGCCTTTAATCTGTCACATTCCTTAATTCTAAGTCTACCTGATTTTATTATTTTAGTAGTACCCTTAGCTAAAGCTGCTACTACAGATAATACTGGAATAATATCTGGACACTGAGAACCATCTATTATAGTAGCTTTTAAAGTATTATTTTCTTTAGCAATGATTTTTCTTTGACTTTCATTCCATTGTACTACCATTCCCATTCTTTCTAAAATATCAATAGCTTCCTTATCACCCTGTGCTGAACTTGCTAAAATATCATCTATTTCTACTTTATTGCCTATTGCATTTGCTGTTAAAAAAAATGCTGCTTGGGAATAATCACCTTCTACTCTATAATTTCTAGCTTTATACTCTTGATTTCCTTTTATAATAAATTCTTTATAATTATTATTTATTACTTCTATCCCAAAATCCTTTAATGCAGATAATGTTAAATCAATATAGCCTTTTGATTCCATTTCTGTTGTTATTATTATCTTTGAATCTCTATCAATTAAAGGTAAGGTAAATAATAATCCTGTTATAAATTGAGAGCTTATATTTCCAGCTAAATAGTATTCTCCACCCTTTAATTTACCGTCTACTTCAAGATTTAAAATATCTTTTTCAAAAGAATATTCTATATTATCTTGTTTAAATATTTCATAAAAAGTATATAATGGCCTTTTACCTAAATTTCCTCGTCCTATAAATTTCTTTTTCCCTGCAACTAATAAAGAAATTGGTACTAAAAATCTTAATGTTGAACCTGACTCATTGCAATCAATAATCTTTAAATTTTCATCAATTTTATTATAATTTATTCCATGAACTTCTATATAATTTTCCTTATTATAAATATTAGCTCCTAGTGATTTCATTGCTTCTATCGTAGCAATAATATCATCAGAAAAATCAATATTCTGTATTTTAGATATTCCTTTAGAAAGACTAGCACAAATAATTGCCCTATGAGCCATACTTTTTGAAGGAGGTACTTTTACATTTCCTATCAACTTCGCATTTCCTAATCTTAAATCAGCCACTTAAAAATCCCTCCATTTAAAATAACTTTTGTTACTCTTTACTATTTTTGCATTTCCTATTTCTTTAAGCAAAATTAAATTAAGGTCATTACCAAGATTCTTTTTATCAACTTCAATACCACCAATAATATTCTCTATCTTAATATCTATTTCATAAGGAAGATTATTCTTTATAAGTATTTCTTTAATTTTCTCTGATGAACCTTTTTTAGTAAAACCTTTTTTCTCGCTTATTTTTGTTATTTCATACATACCAATAGCTACAGCTACTCCATGTGTATATTTTTTATAATTATAATATTGCTCTATTGCATGACCTAATGTATGACCAAAGTTTAATAACATTCTTTCGCCCATATCTCTTTCATCACTTTCTACTATAAGCTTTTTGATGTTGCAGCAAGTATAAATTATATATTCAATATTCTCCATAAGCTTTTTCTTGCTATCTAAGCTATTTAAAAATTGAAAAAATTCCTTATCCTTAATACATCCATATTTAATGACTTCAGCCATTCCATCAATAAAAAATTCATCACTTAATGTATGTAACATATCTGGATCTATAAATACTGCAATTGGATGGTAAAAGCTCCCCACAAGATTTTTTCCTCTTGCTAAATCAACAGCTACTTTTCCACCAACACTACTATCCACTTGTGCTAAAAGAGAGGTAGGTATTTGAATAAACTTAACTCCCCTTAAGTAAGTTGATGCTGCAAATCCTCCAATATCACCTACTACGCCACCCCCTAAAGTAATGATAATATCACTTCTTGTTAATCTAAAATCTAACATTTCATTATATATTTGTGGTAACGTAGTAAATGACTTGCTAGGCTCTCCAGCCTCAAGTATCATTAATTTTACATTATATCCTTCAAATTTTAAGTTATCTACTAATTTATTTGCATAATAAGTAGCTACATTTTTATCTGTTAATATAAAAATTTTCTTTCCTTTATATATTTTTTTTATTCTATTTTGAATACTATTAATTAATCCCTTTTGAATAATAATAGGATAGCTTCTTTGTGCTAAATCAATTTTTAATTCCAATAAAACCGCCACCTCAGTAAAAAATATACTATAAATTTTTACCTATATTTCTCGATTTACAGCACTTGCTATAATACTTAAATCCTTCATAAGCTTATCAAATAATTTAGGTTTTATAGACTGTTGACCATCACACAATGCATTTTGAGGATTATTGTGAACTTCTAATATAAGTCCATCTGCTCCAACAGCAACTGCTGCCTTTGCAAGTGGTTCAACCATCCACCACTTTCCTGTAGCATGACTTGGATCTATTATTACTGGTAAATGGCTTAATTTCTTAATAGCTGGAACTGCACTTAAATCCAAAGTATTTCTTGTATATGTTTCAAAAGTTCTTACTCCTCTTTCACAAAGAATTACATTTTCATTACCATTAGCCATTATATATTCAGCACTCATTAATAACTCTTCTATTGTTGCACTCATACCTCTTTTTAAAAGAATTGGTTTCTTTGTTTTACCTAACTCCTTTAATAAATCAAAGTTTTGCATATTTCTTGCCCCTACTTGAATTACATCTACATCTTCTATAAACTTTTCTATATCATATGGTGACATTAATTCTGTAACTATAGGCAAACCAGTCTTAGCTTTAGCTATTTTTAATAACTCCAATCCCTCATATGCTAATCCTTGAAAACTATATGGTGAAGTCCTTGGTTTAAATGCTCCTCCTCTTAAAAAACTTGCCCCTGACTTTTTAACCTCTTCTGCTATTAAACAAATTTGAGCTTCATTTTCTACTGAACATGGTCCAGCTATTACTGCTAATTTCTTTCCTCCAATTTTATTACCATTAACATTTATTATTGTTGGCTCTGGATGAAACATCCTATTAGCTTTTTTAAATGGTTCTTGAACATGCATTACTCTTTCAACATTAGGATTTGCCTCTATATATGTTGAATCAATTTTTGTTGTATCTCCTACTAATCCTAAAATACTTAATTCTTTACCTATAACTGGATTAACACTTACACCAAGCTTTTCAATTTCATTTGTTAATTTTTTTATTTCCTCATCACTTGTTTTGGCTTTTAAAATTACTATCATAAATCTCACCCTTATTATTTAATATTTCTGAAATCACAAAATAGGTGCCACAAGTGTAATTAAAGACTCTTTTATTCTTAATGTCCTACTTCTTTTTTCATAAGACTCCTTTGTTACAAAAGTAGAAAATTTTTGGTCATTTAAAAATGTTTTTAACTGTTCCTTAGCTACTATGCTATCATAAATAAATGCATTAACTTCAAAATTCAATCTAAAACTTCTATTATCCATATTAGCTGTTCCTATACTACTTACAATATCATCAGAAACTATTGTTTTAGAATGAATAAATCCATTATTATACCTATATATTTTTACACCATAATCTATTAATTTGGCTATATTAGCACTTAATACCCATTCCATAAAAAAATGGTCTGGCTTTCCAGGAACTATTATTCTAACATCAACACCTGATAATGCTGATATTCTTAAAGCTTCTAACATTGGTTCATCTGGAACTAGATATGGAGTTTGAATATACACATATTTTCTAGCATTATTAATTATTTTCATATAAGCAATCTTTATATATTCATCCATATGATCTGGTCCTGAAGATACTATTTGCATACCCACACAACCATACTCCTTAGGCTTAGGAAAATATTTTATTATATTATCAAAATTTTCATTAGATGCATAATCCCAATCTAAAATAAATCTTTTATTTAATTCGTTTACAGCTTGCCCTCTCACTTTTAAGTGAGTATCTCGCCAAAATTTAAACTGATGTCCTCTATTAACATATTCATTACCTACATTAAAGCCTCCAACATATCCTATTTCTCCATCAATAACTACTATTTTTCTATGATTCCTATAGTTAATTCTTGTGTTTACTCTAGGAAATACTCCTGGAAAAAAGATGCTGAATTTTATTCCTAAACTTTCAATATATCTTATTTCTTTCTGTTTTAAATCCTTTGACCCCATTCCATCTACTAAAAGTCTGATTTCAACACCTTGCTCTACTTTTTCTTTTAACTCGCTTATAATAGCTTTTCCCAAGTCATCAAATCTAAAAATGTAGTACTCAATATGTATAAATTCTTTAGCTGCTTTAATATCCTTAATTAAATCTTGAAATTTTTTTTCACCACTTATATATGTTTTAACTTCATTTCCTGTAGTATAAATTGAACCACACTGATTATAATTCATTAATATTAAATCATTATATTCATCCTGTAGCTTTTTCTTTATTCCATGAATCTCCTGCATTTCTTCTAATCCTGCTGCCCTAGTCTTATCAATTATTTTCTTTTCTCTAAATATTTTCTGTCTACTTAAATTCTGTCCTAAAAGTAAATAAACAATAAAACCTATTCCAGGGATAAGTATTAAAATTAACAACCAAGCCCATGTAGTAGTAGGATCTTTTCTTTCAATAAAAATCAAGGAGAATACAGATACCATATTAGCTAACATGAGTAATATTGCTATAGCAACATAAAATTGCAACATCATTCCGTTGCCAAAACCTTATAAAACTTTATAAAATATGTTTAATTCCTTATTCAACG
>JAKSUK010000129.1 GCA_024409095.1 Clostridium sp. | reverse complement strand
TAAATCTGTTACGTTTCGTTTCGATGGTTCGAATCCGTCCTCCCCCACCATTTAAGTTTAATTAAAAATATGGAAGCATAGCTCAGCTGGGAGAGCATCTGCCTTACAAGCAGAGGGTCACAGGTTCGATCCCTGTTGTTTCCACCACTAAAAATAATATATGCTGGCATGGCTCAACGGTAGAGCAGCTGACTTGTAATCAGCAGGTTGTAGGTTCGATTCCTATTGCCAGCTCCATATGGGGGAGTTCCCGAGAGGCCAAAGGGGGCAGACTGTAAATCTGTTACGTTTCGTTTCGATGGTTCGAATCCGTCCTCCCCCACCACAAGATATAATCTTTTGATTATATCTTTTTTTATTTTTCAATAAATATTGACATATTTTTAGGATAATGTTACAATCAATTGAAAATTAAACATGATATTAATTCTTATCAAGAGAGGTGGAGGGAAAGGGCCCTGTGAAACCCGGCAACCTATTTTTAATGTATAATTGAAAATAGTTAATTGATAATTAGATTTATAAAACTATATTAGTTTTTTCTTATTTATCAATTGCTAACTATAAATTATAAATTAGCTTTGTGGTGCCAATTCCTGCAAGAAAGTTTGCGAGATAAGAAAAGACCTTATGAATATAGGCTCTTCTTATTGAAGAGTTTTTTTATTGTTTTAAATTGCTTAGAATTAATATCATGTATAGATGAGAGGAGCTAAGCATAATGAGAAAATTATTTACATCAGAATCAGTTACAGAAGGGCATCCAGATAAAATTTGTGATCAAATATCAGATGCAGTATTAGACAACATATTAGCTAAGGACCCAAGTGCGAGAGTTGCTTGTGAAACAACAGTAACTACAGGAATGGTATTAGTTATGGGAGAAATTTCAACTAATTGTTATGTTGATATTCCTAAAGTAGTTAGAGACACAATAAGAGAAATTGGGTATGATAGAGCAAAGTATGGATTCGATTGTGATACTTGTTCAGTATTATCATCAATAGATGAGCAATCTAGTGATATAGCTATGGGAGTTAATGAAGCTCTTGAATCAAGAGAAGGAAATAAGGATGATGTTGAAGCAGTTGGTGCTGGAGATCAAGGAATGATGTTTGGTTATGCAACTAACGAAACAGAAGAATTTATGCCATTACCAATAATAACAGCTCATAAGTTGGCTAGAAGACTTACAGAAGTAAGAAAAAATGGTACATTAAGCTATTTAAGACCTGATGGAAAGACACAAGTAACTGTTGAGTATGATGGAAATAATGTTGTAAGAATAGATACAGTAGTAATATCAACACAACATGATGAAAAAGTTTCACAAGAACAAATAAGAAGAGATTTAATGGAACATGTAATAAAGGCTGTTATTCCAGCAGAATTATTAGATGAAGAAACAAAGTATTTTATTAATCCAACAGGAAGATTTGTTGTTGGTGGACCACAAGGTGATAGTGGATTAACAGGTAGAAAGATTATAGTCGATACATATGGAGGAAGTGGAAGACACGGTGGTGGTGCTTTCTCAGGAAAAGATCCAACTAAAGTGGATAGATCTGCTGCATATGCTGCAAGATGGGTTGCAAAGAACTTAGTAGCAGCAGGAGTTGCAGATAAAATAGAAATACAATTAGCTTATGCAATAGGTGTGGCTAAACCAGTATCTATATCAGTAGAAACTTTTGGAACTGGTAAAATAAATGATGAAAAAATTGTATCAATAGTAGAAAAAGTTTTTGATTTAAGACCAGGTGCAATTATTAGAGATTTAGGTTTAAGAAGACCTATTTATAAGCAAACTGCTGCTTATGGACACTTTGGAAGACATGATTTAAATCTTCCATGGGAACAATTAGACAAAGTTGAAGAAATAAAAAAATTTATTTAGTTTGTAAAAAAGGTGGGTTATGTTTTTCATAATCCACCTTTTGCTGTTTATTATGTTATAATAATATAAATTACAAGAGCGAATGTTAGAAGGGTTGGAAATATATATGGAATCACTTGTATTAGAAGGTTTAGTGGAAGATATTATATTTAAAAGTGAAGATACAGGATATACTGTTGCTAAGATTACAGCTAATAAGGAATTAATAACAATTGTAGGTGTAATGCCATTACTGCAAGAAGGACAGCAAATTGAGGTTAAAGGAACATTTATTGAGCATAAACAGTTTGGAAGACAGCTAAGTATAGAAGAGTATAAGGAAAAATTACCTTCATCATCAAAAGAAATAGAAAAATATTTAAGTACAGGGATTATACATGGAATAGGACCAGTAACGGCTAAAAAGATAGTTAAAGCATTTGGAAAAGATACTTTAGATATTCTTGATAATAATATTGAGAGATTAAAAGAAGTTGAAGGAATTGGTGAAAAAAAATTTAACATAATATATCAATCTTATATTGAAACTAAAGATTTAAAGGATATTATTATTTTCTTTCAAAAACACGGTATAACTGTAAATCAATGTTTAAAGATATATAAAAAATTTAAAGCAGATGCAATAAATAAGGTATCAACTAATCCATATATATTAAATGATGAAATACAAGGTATTGGATTTTTGACTGCTGATAAGATTGCCAAAGAATTTGGTGTTGAAGATACATCATCCTTCAGAATACAAAGTGGTATAAGATATGTTTTAAATAATTTTTCTTCTATGGGAAATACATATATGCCAAAAGATAAGCTGATTCAAGAGTGTCAGAAAGTATTATCTGTAAGCAAGGAGCTTATAGAAGAAAATATATATAACTGTGTTATTGAGGAAAAATTAAAGGTAGAAAAAATTAAAGATATAGAAGCTGTATACTCTCTACCATATTATTATTGTGAGTTGGGTGTGACAAATAAAATAATAACTTTATGTATAGAAAATTTTCAAACAATAAATACTGATGTAGAATTTGAAGTTAATACATTTGAAAAGAAAAATAATATTAAATTTGCTCCATCACAAAAAGAAGCAATACTAGGAGCATTTGAAAATGGAGTAGAAATTATTACAGGTGGACCCGGAACAGGGAAAACTACGATAATAAAATGTATAATTGAGATATATGAAAATAGTGGTATGAAAGTGCTTTTAGCAGCACCTACAGGAAGAGCAGCGAAAAGAATGAGTGAATCTACAGGAAGAGAAGCAAAGACAATTCATAGACTTTTAGAAATGGGAGTAAGTGATGAAGAAAATTCTTTCTTTGGTAAAGGTGAAGGTGAGCCTTTAGAAGCAGATGTAATTATAATAGATGAAGCTTCAATGATAGATATAATGCTGATGAATAGTCTTTTAAAAGCTATAAAGTTAGGGACAAGGGTAATAATAGTAGGTGATGTTGATCAATTGCCATCTGTAGGACCTGGAAATGTTCTTAGAGATTTAATTAATAGTAAATTTATTAATGTTGTAAGGTTAAAAGAAATATTTAGGCAAGGTAAAGAAAGTATGATAATAGTCAATGCCCATAAGATTAATAATGGAGAAATGCCATACTTGAATAAAAAAGGCGGTGACTTTTTCTTTGATGCGAGAGATGAAGTCGAAAATATTTTAAATACTATTCTTGATTTAGTAAATAGAAGGCTTCCATCATTTAATCAAAAGTGGAGTAAAATTTGGGATATACAAGTTTTATCTCCAACAAGAAAAGGTATTTTAGGTGTAGATAACTTAAATAATAAAATACAAGAAATATTAAACCCAAGTTGCAAAGATAAGAAGGAAAAGGAAGTAAGAGATATAGTTTTTAGAGAAGGGGATAAGGTTATGCAAATAAAGAATAATTATTCCCTTAAATGGCATAGAATTGGTGGAAATGGCGAAAATAAAGGTGTAGGTGTCTTCAATGGAGATATGGGATATATTGAAAGAATAGATGAAGAAAAAAAAGTTTTAAGTGTTGTTTTTGATGATGAAAGAAGAGTTACATATGAATTTATGTTTTTAGATGAATTAGAATTAGCATATGCAATAACAATACATAAGAGTCAAGGAAGTGAGTTTAAAGTTGTAGTTATGCCAACATTTATGGGGTCAGCATTCTTAATGAATAGAAATATACTATATACTGGTATAACAAGAGCAAAAGAACTTGTAGTTGTTGTTGGAAATCAAAAATCACTTAAATATATGGTAAATAACACTAATAATATGGAGAGATATTCTTCTTTAAAAGAAAGAATAATGGATATAACGATAGATAACAATATGATTGAGTAGGTTAGAAAAAGAGGTATATTATAAGTGAATTATAAAGAATTGA
>JAKSUK010000128.1 GCA_024409095.1 Clostridium sp. | reverse complement strand
CCCTTATTTTATGGGCATTTAGTACATTATATTATTAGTATTATCTATATTATAAATATTACTAATTTTATATGTTACGTGGACAAAATGTGGACAAAAATCATCTTTTCACAGCATTTTGTTTCCCTATAACAAGTGTACTAAAAACAAATAAAAAAGTAAAGTATTGGTATTATTTTAAAATATTAAGCAAATGCAATATCTAATATCATCATTAAAACAAAACCAAACGATAATCCTATAATAGCCAAATTGGAATGATCACCAGAATTTGATTCAGGTATTAATTCTTCTGCTACTACATATATCATAGCTCCAGCTGCAAATGATAATAAATATGGTAATATTGGAACTACTAAATTTGTTAATAATATTGTTATAAAAGCAAATATAGGTTCAACTATACCTGATAGCATTCCCATTATAAAAGATTTAGTTTTTGATTTTTCTGCTTCCTTAAGTGGCATTGAGATTATAGCGCCTTCTGGAAAATTTTGAATTGCAATACCTATAGCTAATGCAAATGCACCAGCTAAAGTTATTCCACTATTACCTAACATTGCACCTGCAAATGTTACACCTACTGCCATTCCTTCTGGAATATTATGTAATGTTACAGCTAACATCATTTTAATAGATTTAGATGCTTTACTTTTTAAACCTTCTGAATGACTACTATTATTATGTAAATGTGGAATTATATTATCTAATAAAAGGAGAAAAACAATTCCTATAATAAAGCCAACTGATGCTGGTAGCCATGATATTACTTTTTGTTCTTTTGCCATATCAATTGATGGTAATAATAGTGACCAAACTGATGCAGCAATCATTACACCTGATGCAAATCCTAATAAAAATTTTTCTAACGTTTTATTAAGTTTATCTTTCATCAAAAAGACCATAGAAGCACCAAGTGTTGTTCCAATAAAAGGAATTAATAATCCAATAAATAGATTCATCAAATCACTTCCTATTCATTAGCTTTTAAACTTGTAACCATATCTATTGTTTTTATTTTTTTTGATAATATTCTAGAAACAATATATGATGTTAAATATGTTCCAATCGCAGAGATTAAATAAGTCCACCATTTAATATAAACTCCAAAATCATAATTAGCATCTAAACATACTGTAAATAAGTATGATGTTAAATAATAACCCAGTGGTAATCCTATAAGAATTGAAACAACACATATCCAACTATTTTGTTCTGCAAAAATCTTTCTAATTCTTTCATCTTTAAATCCCAATACTTTTAATGTTGAAAATTGATATTGTTTTTCACTATAAGATAAAACTCCCATATTATAAATAATTATTGCACCAAGTATAATTGCAAATACTATTATTATAATAATCATAGTTTTCATCATAGATAGCATTTGTGAAATAGATTTTTTTAGTTCTTTTTTATCTTGAATAATTTCAACATTTTTTATGGATTTTTCATTACTTAAATCATCATTAGTATAGATAGTATCAGGTTTATAATCTAAATTTTCTAGTGATTTAACATACTCTTTTGTTGCAGTAAATCCTTGAACTTGAGGATCTCTATAAAAACCTACAATTTTTGATTCGTAATAATCTTTAGAACCATATACATGCCAACTTACTTTATCACCTATTTTATAATTATTAGTTTCTGCAAGTTTATAAGTTACATATATACCATCATTTGATTCTAATTTAATAAATTTATTTTTCTTATCAACAAATCTAACTAAATCATTTGAATCATCAACAAATATAGTATTTGTTTCTCTATTTCCATCTTTATCTTTTATTTCAATGTTTAATGTTTCGGATGTATTTACTCCATATTTAGAAGTTAATGTTTCTATTTCTTCATTATTTATATTTTCTTTTAAAGATAATTTATAATTAAAGTTATATAAATCTTCAAATTGTAAATCAATAAATCTATTCATACTGTTAAGCATTCCAAGAGCACATACAATTAATGTACAACATCCAACAATTCCTACAACTCCTGTAATACTTCTAAATTTATTTCTTATAATATCTCTTATATTCCATTTTGAACTAAACGATAAATTTTTAAATATTCCTTTTGTTGTTATGTCAAGACTTCCTTCTTTAACCTTAGGAAGTTCATTTCTTAAACTTTCGGCAGGTATTTTCCTTAATTCTTTACTACAAGTTATATAAGTAATAAGAGATGTTGCTAAAACAACTAATGCAGCTACTATATAAGAATTTATACCAATTATTGGATAACCATTAGGTATTTCAAAGAAAGACATTTCCATTCCTAAGAAAACTTCACCTATAAAATATCTTCCTGCTATTAAACCAGCAATTGATCCGAATAATGAAACCCAAAATCCGAATCCAATATAATGCATATTTATTTTAGCTTTACTAAATCCTAAGGCTTTTAAAGTACCTATTTGTAATTTTTGTTTTTTTACTACTCTAGTCATAGTTGTTATAACTGATAACATTGCTATAAATAAGAATAATCCTGAAAATATTCCAACAAAAGCTTTTCCTTCATCTATTTCACCTTGATACATTGAGTAAGATGGTGTATCTTCAATTTCAATCATAGCCATAGCATTATCAATTTTATTTTCAATATTATTTTTTACTATATTATTATTTTCTTTATTATCTACATCAACCATAATACATGTATAAGGTATTTCATTTTTATAATTAAAATCTGTAACTAATTTATCAAATTGTTCTTCAGTTATTTCATTATTATATTCATTAGATAATTTTTCCATTGCTTCGCTTTTAATATAATCTTCTAGTTCTATATAAGACATATATATTGAACCAAACACTTTATAATCAGGAAATAGTGCAGATGCATCTTTAACAGTATAAATATGATCTGGAATAAAAATAATTCCTAATACTTTTTCTTTCCATTCATAATTATCATATTTAAATGAGATATTATCTCCAACTTTTATATCATTAGCATCTGCATGATATTTATCTATCCATATACCACTCTTAGATGCATCAAATGGAATACCATCTACAACTTCAAACTTTGATATTTCATTTGTTTCAATTATTGTAAGTAAATATGATATATCTTTATTTTTACTATTAGTAACAGGTATCTCTAATTTTCTTTCGGCATTATTAATATGCTCAATATTCTTAATGCTTTCTAAATCATCTTCAGTAAATTTAGTGCCTATAACATTTATATCTTGTAAATTATTATTACTATAAAACCTACTCGCAGTATCAGTCATACCATCCATATATGCTTTTATACCAGAATAAGCCATAACACCAATTAATACCATTAAAAATATGGTTATAAATTGTGAAGTATTCTTTTTTATATCTCTAAATAATTTTTTGTTTAACATAATTACCACACTACTTCATCAATATTTTTTGGATGTTTATTAATTTCGTTTGATTCGATTTTACCATTCTTAAGTCTTATAACTCTATCAGCAACTTCAGCAATTAAAGCATTATGTGTAACAATAATAACTGTATTTTCACCATTATTAGCATCACATTGTTCTTTAAGTAATTTTAATATTTCTACACCTGTTTTTGAATCTAATGCCCCAGTTGGTTCATCACATAAAAGAAGTGTTGGATCTTTAGCTATTGCTCTTGCAATAGATACTCTTTGTTGTTCTCCACCTGATAACTGATTTGGAAATTTATTTGCATGATTTTCTAATCCTACACCTTTTAATATTTTTTTAGCATCTTTTGGTTTCTTAACAATATCATTAACAATTGATACATTTTCTAAAACTGTTAAAGTTGGAAGAATATTATAAAATTGAAAAATAAATCCTACATTTTCTGCTCTATAATTTGTAAGTTCAGAATCACTATATTTAGCAATATCATTACCATCAACAATAATATTTCCACTACTTGCTTTATCCATTCCACCAAGTAAATTAAGTAATGTTGATTTTCCAGCACCACTTGGACCTAGTATAACAACAAATTCTCCTTTATTTATTTCAAAATCTATACCATCTAAAGCATTAAATTTCTTTTCTCCTATTTCATATGTTTTTTTAACATTCTTAAATCTAATTAGAGTTTCCACAAAATCACCTTTCCTTATTTATGAGATTTTTCTCACATTTCTATTAAATTATAGAATTATTTTATTATTAAGTCAATAGAATATGATATTTTTCTCATATTATTGATTTATTTAAATATTATATGTATAATTATCTATAACGAGGTGAAGTGTATGGCTGAAGTTAGAATGCCTACTCAAAAAAGAGGAATTGAAAAACGTAATAAAATAATCGAAGCAGGTTTTAAAGTTATATGTGATAAAGGATATTATAATATAACTACAAATGACATAGCTCAAGAAGCTGGTGTTTCTGTTGGAATAATATATCAATATTTTAATGATAAAAAAGAAATCTTTATAGAAGGCATTAAAAATTATTCTAAATCAATTATGTT
>JAKSUK010000127.1 GCA_024409095.1 Clostridium sp. | reverse complement strand
TCGGCGAAATTTTAAATGTCGAAATATGAAGAAATTATTTTTCATCGTATCTGTCATCTTTTCATCATTGATAATCAATGCGCAAGACATTCTTGTCTTGCAAAACGGCGAGGAGATGGAGGCAAAAATCCTTGAAGTTGACTATTCAAAGATTAAATATTTATATGAGTATTTTAATATAGAACATGTAAATGAAGGGGTAAGGATAAATAACAGCGATATTATATTTAAAGGTAATGATATAAAAAAGCATCTTCAAAATTGTAAAAGTATTGCTATTATGGCTGTTACAATTGGAGGAAAGATTGAAAAATATATTAAGCTTACAGAAAAGATTAATTTAACGAAAGCTATTATTATGGATGCATGTGCTACAACATTAGTAGAAGAAATATGTGATAAAGTTGAAGAAATAGTAGATATAGAATCTAAAAGTAAAGAACTTAATATAACGGGAAGATATAGCCCGGGGTATGGTGATTTCGAGTTAGATGCACAGGAATGTATAATTAGGCTCATTAATTGTAATAAAAGGATAGGTGTAAGCTTGTCTACACATAATATATTATTTCCTAGAAAATCAGTTACTGCAATAATTGGTTTAGGTAAAGGACAATTTAAAGAAAGAGAAAAAAATGAGGATAAGTGTTTAAAATGTAACAAATATAATAGCTGCACATTTAGAAGAAAGGGGAATAGTTGTGGACATTAAAGATATATTAAATAAAGAAATTATATTGTTTGATGGAGCAATGGGGACTATGCTTCAGCAAAATGGATTAAAACTTGGACAAAATCCTGAAGTTTTAAATTTTACTAATGAAGATATTATTAAAAATATTTATAGAGATTATATTGAAGCTGGAGCTAAGGTAATAACGCTAAATACTTTTGGGGCTAATGAATTAAAGTTAGATAGGACAGGTTATTCTGTAGAAGAGGTTTTTAAAAAGGCTATGCAAATTGCTAAAGAAGTTAAGAAAAAAGATATATTTGTAGCAGCAGATATAGGACCTATTGGAGAACTATTAGAGCCAATGGGAACATTAAGTTTTGATAAAGCCTATGAAATATTTAAAAGACAGGTAATGGCTGCAGAAACTTTTGGTGCTGATTTAATTTTGATAGAAACTATGACTGATTTATATGAAAGTAAGGCAGCAATTTTAGCAGCAAAGGAAAATACTAATCTTCCTATATTTTGCACAATGAGTTTTCAAGCAGATGGTAGGACATTTACTGGATGTACTCCAGGAAGTATGGCTATAACATTGGAAGGATTAGGTGTAGATGCTCTAGGTGTAAATTGTTCATTAGGACCAAAGGAGATACTTAGCATAATTAAGGAAATTAAAAAATATACTAATATACCTTTGATGGTTCAGCCTAATGCAGGATTACCAAGCATTTCTTTTGGTGAAGTAAGCTATGATATAGGGATAAATGAATATGTAGAAGGAATAGTCGAAATTTTAAATGAAGGAGTAGCTGTTATTGGTGGATGTTGCGGTACTATGCCAGCATATATAAAAAAGATACATTCAAAAATTAGAAATAGGCAAATAGCAAAAAGACCAAAGATTAAGAAAAGCCTAATATGTTCTTCAAGTAAAGTGATAGAAATAAATGAGGTAAGGGTTATTGGAGAAAGAATTAATCCTACAGGCAAGAAGCTATTTAAAGAAGCTTTAAAAAATGATGATTTAGATTATATATTAAAACAAGGAATTGAACAAGTTGAAGCTGGGGCAGAAATATTAGATGTTAATGTGGGATTACCAGAAATAAATGAAGCTAAATGGATGAAAAAAGCAATTGTTGAATTACAAGGGATATTAGATGTACCTCTTCAAATAGATTCAACAGATAGAGAGGCTGTAGAAGTCGGATTAAGATATTATAAAGGAAAGCCAATTTTAAATTCTGTTAATGGTGAAGAGGAAGTGTTAGATAGCATACTTCCTTTAGCAAAAAAATATGGTGCTGCTGTTGTAGGACTTACTTTAGATAAAAGAGGAATTCCAAATAGTGCAGAAGAAAGAGTAAAAATAGCTGAAAAAATACTTAATAAATCACTGCAATATGGAATAAAAAAGGAAGATTTATTTATCGATACACTAGTACTTCCTATCTCTTCAGATGGAAAAAGTGCTAAAGAAACATTGAAAGCATTAGAACTCGTTAAGGAAAGGCTTGGTTTAAAAACCCTTTTAGGAATATCAAATATTTCATTTGGTTTACCAAATAGAGAACTGCTAAATAGAAATTTCTTAGCATTAGCTTTATCTAAAGGTCTTGATTTACCTATTGTAAACCCTAATATATCAGGAATTATGGAAACAATTTATGCATATAATATGATTTATGATATAGATAAACAAGGAAAAATATATATAGAAAAATACGGAAATATGCAAAATATAGCAAGAAAAAATACTATGAGTTCTAGAAAATATTCTCTAGGGGATATTATAGAAAAAGGGTTAAAAAGTGATGCTGAAATCAAAACAGCAGAGCTTCTTAAAGAAATGGAACCTTTGTTAATAGTAAATAATATTATTATTCCAGCTTTAAAAAGTGTAGGAGATAAATTTGAAAAGGAAATAATATTTTTACCACAACTTATAGCTTCTGCTGAAACAGTGCAAAAATCATTCTCCATTATTAAAGAAGCATTAATGCAAAATAATAAGAAAGAAGTTATTAAAGGAAAAGTAATTTTAGCTACAGTAGAAGGAGATATTCATGATATTGGCAAGAATATAGTAAAAGTAATTTTAGAAAGCTATGGATTTAAAGTTATAGATTTAGGTAAAGATGTACCAGCAGAAGAAGTATTAAGAGTAGCAAGAGAGCAAAAAATAACTTTAGTTGGTTTAAGTGCTTTAATGACTATTACGGTAAAGAGCATGGAAAAGACTATAAAGCTTATTAAAGAAAATACACTTGATATAAAGATAATGGTAGGAGGAGCTATTTTAACAAAAGAATATGCTAAAAATATAGGTGCTGATTTTTATGCAAAAGACGCTATGGAATCAGTAAAAATTGCAGAAAAACATTTTTCTAAATAATTAATAAAAATTGGAGGAGTTATGAAAGCTATATTGACTGTTATAGGCAAAGATAAGGTAGGCATTATTGCAGGTATAAGCAATACATTATCACAATTTAAAATTAATATTTTAGATGTAAATCAAACTATATTAGATGGATATTTTACTATGATAATGATACTTGATTTAAAA
Source organism: Clostridium sp. (assembly GCA_024409095.1). Classification (GTDB taxonomy): domain Bacteria; phylum Bacillota; class Clostridia; order Clostridiales; family Clostridiaceae; genus Clostridium. The sequence goes on along the minus strand of JAKSUK010000127.1, from coordinate 1,253 downwards.
AACTGTGTTAAGGAATTTGTAAATATACAATCAACACTAGCTAAAGAAGCATCTGCATTAGGTGTAGAAGTTAAAATTCAAAGAGAAGAAATATTTAAATGCATGCATACACTGTAAAAGAGGTGTAATATGAAGAGTAATAATATCTTAGAAACAATTAAAATGATAGAAGAGGAAAAACTAGATATTAGAACAGTAACAATGGGAATATCTTTATTAGACTGTATTGATGCAGATGGGAATAAGGGTAGAAAAAAGATATATAATAAGATTATTAATTGTGCAAAGGATTTAGTAAAGGTAGGTAATGAAATAGAAGCTGAATTTGGCATTCCTATAGTAAATAAAAGAATTTCTGTAACACCAATTTCTCTTATTGCTGGAGCAACGCATGAAGAAAATTATGTGAAATTTGCAGAAATACTTGATAAAGCAGCTAATGATTTAGATGTGAATTTTATGGAGGTTTTTCTGCTTTAGTTCATAAAGGATATAATAAAGGAGATAAAATTTTAATAGAGTGGGACAGCTTGTAGCTAATGAAGCATCTAAAAGACTTAAAGTTCCATTTGGTATTGTAGATTTATCACTTGCACCTACTATAGCAGTAGGAGATTCTGTTGCACATATTTTAGAAACTATGGGTATTGAAAGTATAGGTGCTCATGGAAGTACAGCAGCACTTGCAATACTAAATGATGCAGTAAAAAAAGGTGGAGTAATGGCATGTAGTCATGTGGGCGGATTAAGTGGAGCATTTATACCAGTGTCTGAAGATTCAAAAATGATTGAAGCTGTTAATAAAGGAAGATTAAACTTAGAAAAGCTTGAAGCTATGACTGCTATATGTTCAGTAGGATTAGATATGATTGCAATTCCAGGAGATACTAAGGCATCTACTATATCGGCAATAATATCTGATGAAGCTGCTATTGGAGTAATCAATAATAAAACAACAGCTGTAAGAATAATACCTGTACCAGGATATACTGAAGGTGAAATAGTTGAGTTTGGAGGATTGCTTGGAAGTGCTCCTATAATGAAGGTTAATGAAGCATCATCCGAAGAATTTATAAAAAGAGGTGGAAGAATTCCAGCACCAATACATTCTTTTAAAAATTAAAAGCTAAAGTATTGCTTATCGATATAGAAGTTATTTGTAAAAATAAAATAATTGATAGGCAATACTTTTAATTTTTAAGTAAATTTTATAAAAGTATTTTAATTATAGTGAGTTTTGTCGATAATATAAA
>JAKSUK010000126.1 GCA_024409095.1 Clostridium sp. | reverse complement strand
CCCTCCAAATAATTATAATATATTATTATACTACACTGTAAATATGTTAATAAAACATGTTAAAAGGTTGATAAAGGCTTGATAAAGGGTTGATAGTAGTGATTTCAAAATTACTGTCGATTTTTTTTTATATCTATATTGACAAAAGCCGAGTACTTTGCTAAGATATAAACATCAAATAAAACATAGTAAAATAGTCAGAAATAAAAAGGGGTGAAGAAATGAAACTTTCAACAAAAGGAAGATATGGAGTAAAGGCAATGGTGGATTTAGCAATTCACTATGGAGATGCACCCGTTTCTATTAAGACAATATCGAGTAGACAAAGTATATCAGAGTATTATCTAGAACAATTATTTTCACCTTTAAGAAAAGCTAAGCTTATTACAAGTATAAGAGGAGCTCAAGGGGGATATGTTTTAGCAAAGGAACCAAAAGATATAAAAGTCTCTGATATTATGAATATTTTAGAAGGTCCTGTGGAAGTTGCAGATTGCATTGATAATGCATCTTGTAATAATATAGATTGCTGCGCAACAAGATTGTTATGGACAAAAATTAAGAATAGTATAGATGAAGTTATGGAATCAATAACTTTACAAGATATAGTAGATGATTATAATGAAATGAGAGATAAAAATTCACTTTTAGAATTAAAAAGGAGAGAAGAGTAATGAAAACAACTTATATGGATTATTCAGCTACAACATATGTAAAACCTGAAGTTTTAGATGCTATGATGCCTTACTTTACAGAGAAGTTTGGTAATCCATCATCATTCTATGGAATATCAAGAGAAACTAAAATGGCAATAGATAATGCAAGAGATCAAGTAGCTAAAGCAATAAATTGTGATCCAAATGAAGTATATTTCACTGGTGGTGGATCAGAGGCTGATAACTGGGCAATAAAAGGTATTGCAACAGCTCAAATGAAAAAAGGAAATCATATAATAACAACTAAGATAGAGCATCATGCAGTATTACATAGCTGTGAATTCCTAGAAAAATTCGGATTTGAAGTAACATATTTAGATGTTAATGAAGAAGGATTCATTGATTTAAAACAATTAGAAGAAGCAATAACAGATAAAACTATTTTAGTTTCAATAATGTTTGCTAACAACGAAATAGGAACAATTCAGCCAATAAAAGAAATTGGAGCAATTTGTAGAGAAAAGAAAGTATTATTCCATACTGATGCTGTTCAAGCAATAGGTTCAGTACCTGTAGATGTTAAAGAAATGAATATTGATTTATTATCTTTAGCAGGACATAAATTATATGGACCTAAAGGAATAGGTGCTTTATATGTAAGAAGAGGTATAAGAATAGATAACTTAATTCACGGTGGTGGACAAGAAAGAGGAAGAAGAGCTGGTACAGAAAATATTCCAGGTGTAGTTGGTTTAGGAAAAGCTATCGAAATTGCAACTGAAAATATAGAAGAAAATAAAGAAAGATTAACTGTATTAAGAGATAAGCTAATTGATGGAATTTTAGAAAGAATTCCATATGCTAGATTAAATGGACCAAGAGGAGATAAAAGATTACCTGGTAACTCTAACATAAGCTTTGAGTTTATTGAAGGAGAATCAATTCTTTTATCATTAGACTTTGAAGGAATTTGCGCTTCAAGTGGTAGTGCTTGTACATCAGGTTCACTAGATCCTTCACATGTATTATTAGCAATAGGATTACCACACGAAAAAGCACATGGTTCTTTAAGAACAACTTTAGGTGCTGCATCAACTGAAGAAGATGTAGAAAAATTATTAAATGAATTGCCACCAATAATAGAAAGATTAAGAAATATGTCACCATTATGGTATGACTTTAAAAGAAAAGGAGAAAGATAATTATGATATATAGTGATAAAGTAATGGACCATTTCAGAAACCCAAGAAATGTAGGAGAAATAGACGACGCTAACGGAGTTGGAGAAGTTGGAAACGCTAAATGTGGAGATATAATGAAAGTTTATTTAAAAGTTGAAGATAACATAATTAAAGATGTTAAATTCCAAACTTTTGGATGTGGATCAGCTATAGCATCATCTTCAATGGCTACAGAATTAATTAAAGGAAAGACATTAGAAGAAGCATGGGAATTATCAAATAAAGCAGTTGCAGAAGCTTTAGATGGACTTCCACCAGTTAAAATGCACTGTTCAGTATTAGCAGAAGAAGCTATACACAAAGCAATCAATGACTACAGAAAGAACCAAGGCTTAAGCTTAGAAGGTTGGGAATTCGAAGAAACTGATCACGATGAATTACACGATACAGTACACGGACACGAATAAAATTTAAGGTGTGATTAGATGGAAAATAAGAAAAAAGTAGTTATAGGTATGAGTGGCGGAGTTGATAGCTCCGTTGCAGCTTACCTTTTAAAGGAACAAGGCTATGATGTAATTGGTGTAACAATGCAAATATGGCAGGAAGACAAAGATTACACAGAAAGAGAAGGTGGATGTTGTTCACTTTCTGCAGTTGATGATGCAAGAAGAGTTGCTAATAAAATAGGAATACCTTTCTATGTAATGAATTTTAGAGATTCATTTAAAGAAAAGGTAATAGATTATTTTGTACAAGAATACATAGATGGTAAGACACCAAACCCATGTATAGCATGTAATAAACATTTAAAGTTTGATGAACTTTTAAGAAAAGCTAGAGGAATAGGTGCTGATTACGTAGCTACAGGTCACTATGCTAAGATAGAAGAAAAGGATGGAAGATATCTTTTAATTCGTTCAGATGATGATAGAAAAGACCAAACATATGCATTATATAACTTTACACAAGATCAATTAGCACATACTTTAATGCCATGTGGAGAATACACAAAAGATAGGATTAGAGAAATAGCTAAGGAAATTGGCTTATCTGTATATAATAAAAAAGATAGTGAAGAAATATGTTTTATTCCAGATAATGATCATGGAAGATATATTAAAGAAGCTAGACCACTAGAAGTAATTCCGGGAAATTTTGTTGATAAGAATGGAAATGTTTTAGGACAACATAAAGGAATAGTTTATTACACTATAGGTCAAAGAAAAGGTCTAGGAATAGCTCTTGGAAGACCTGTATTCGTTACAGATATAAATCCAATGACTAATGAAGTAGTTTTAGGACCTGAAACTGATATATTTAAAACAGATTTAGTTGCTAAAGATGTAAATTTCATTGTTTTTGATAAATTAGAAGGTGAAATTACTGTAGAAGCTAAAGTTAGATATTCAGGAAGACCTGCTGAGGCTGTTATATCTCCAATGGAAGATGGTAGAGTTAAAGTAAGCTTCAAGGAAAAACAAAGAGCAATAACTAAAGGACAATCAGTAGTATTCTATCAAGGAAACATTGTTGTTGGTGGTGGAATAATCGAAGGCCTTATTTAATATTCATGTAAAAAGAAACTCAATAATTTGAGTTTCTTTTTTTATGCCTATTTGATAGAATTTAGTTAATATAATAAATGAGTAAGAGATGAGTAAATAAACTATGAAAGAATTGTTAGAACAATTAAAAGAATTAGTTATACATAAAGAATATAAAAAAATAAAAAAACTTTTAGATGAAGCAGATAAATATATAAAGGGAAAGCTTTTTGAAAAGTTTCTTGCTATGCTTTTTGAGGGAAATGGATTTATAGCTACGATAAAAGGTGGAGCTTTTGATGGTGGAGCAGATATTCTTTTATCATATCCAGTAAATCCCAATAAGATAGTTTGGATTGTGCAAGCTAAAAATTATATTAATCCATTAAATAATAGTGATATAATTGCTGAATTAAAAAAATTTGAAGAAAAAGCTAGTAATGAATATAAATGCAGGCAATTTATGATTATATCATTAAATGGATATATAGAAAGTATCAGGCTTTTTAATAAGACTAATATGTCATTAGAAAATTTTAAATTTCTACAAGTATTAATAGATAATTATAATGAAGAACAAAATAGAGATATACTTTTACCAGATTTAAAGCCACATAATAGATATACGTACAAAGAAGTTAAAGCTATTTTAGAAAATGAAAAGAGAGTTGCTGTTTCTAATGCTACAGGTACAGGAAAAAGCTTTATTATTATTCAAATTCTATTTGATTATTTAGGTAAAGAATCTATTTTAATAGCACCAAGTAAAGAAATTATAATGCAATTTAAAAATATAGCGCCATGGTGTGTTAAAAACTGTAGATTTTATACATATAGCAAGCTTGTATCTATGGATAAAAGTGGAAAGTTGGATAATATAAAGGTAGATTTGATATTGTTAGATGAATTGCATAGAGCAGGAGCTGAAGTTTGGGGAAATTCTATAAAAAAAATTATTGATAAGAATAAAGAAGCAACAATTATAGGATTTTCAGCAACTCCAATAAGATTTTTAGATAATAACAGAAATATGGTGGAAGAGCTTTTAGAAGGAAATTATGCTACTCCATTAAGTCTTTCAGATGCAATTATTAGAAAAATACTACCTAATCCTGTATATATATCAGCAATTTATAATCTTGATAAGGAAATAAAGAAACGTATAAA
>JAKSUK010000125.1 GCA_024409095.1 Clostridium sp. | reverse complement strand
AATATTATTTTACTTAGTTCGATTTAATGTGTCCACTACTTTATACTAACACCAATCAAATATTGAAAGATTATAGGGAGTTGATAATAAATATGGCAGATTTAAAGTTTACTACAAAACAATTAATAGAAGAATTACTTGATATGCAAAATGGATATGTTCTAGATTTTACAAATTCCTCATTTGAAAAATTTGTAGAAAGTGTTATTGATATTAATATTTATAAAGATAACAGATATAAAAATCATTCTTCAAAAGCGAAAAAATTACGACAAATATTTAATATAGAATCAGATAAAAAAGTTGCTAAATTAGTTGAAGAGTTATTAAGTTATTGTGAAAACTATAAATTAAAAAATAATAAATTAACAGATTATGATAAAAATAAAATAATAGAAGTAAAAAAAGATATGGAATATTTAAAAAACAGGGATGAATCAAAAGTAATTTTAGATAAAGAACTTGATGAATTAATACAAAAAATATCAACTAGACATGCACAATTTAATCAAATGGCTATTGATGAAAAATTAAAAGAGTTAGGAAATTTAATTGAAAATTTATTAAAATATAATGGAAAGTTTATTGAATTAGATTATAAAAATATTTCTTGTGGATTTATTGATGGAAGCGATGTAAAAGAATTAAGAAGAAAAGTACAATGTTTTAGGCACTCTTCAAAAGAAAGTATTGATGAAAGAAGTACATATACTGAAAATCAAAAAAAATTTATGATTGAATATGGAATTGTAATATGTAATCTAATTCATAAGAATATTGATAAAATGTAAAGAGATGATTGTATTATTAGTTATAACAGATATAATTTTATAACAAAATAATATGTAGATATAAATTTAACTAAAAGTTATGCTTTTGATAAATTGAAGGTAGCAAACAAAGAAAAGTGGACAAGATTACTTTTTGCCCACTTTTATACTATCTATTATTAACCACTATTTAAAATAGAGCCAAAATAAAAAGAATAGATACTAAATATTTTAATTTAATATCTATTTCAAGATTTTAATGTACTAATTTTAATAGCTATCTTACAATTGTAGAAACTTCGTTTAAAGGTTGACGTTTCTTAGGAGTTGCAGGTTTTAGGCGATAACCAAATGCACATCCTAAAGTTACTTGGAACTTATTAGTGTCTAGTAAGCCTTCATCAACAAGGATTTTAGTAACAGCTTTTTTATCCATTCCTCCAATAGGACATGAATCAATTTCAAGCATTGCAGCAGTAAGCATCATACTTGATAAGGCAATATAAGTTTGTTCAGTTGCATATGTTTGGAAGGCTTTATCACTATCAAACATATTATCAACATTTTTTAGAAATCCTTTCATCATATTATAGTGTTCATCAGAAAGGTTTTGTACGTCTTTTAATAGATACTCAATATAATGAGAATCGGATTTTATTTCATGAGGAGTTCTAGTTAACAGTACAATGAAATCACTACAGCTTTGAATTTGTTTTGTTCCACCAAAACACACTTTGCTTAATTCATCTCTTAACTTTTTATTTCCGATAACAACAAAGTGCCAAGGTTCAATACCAACAGAGCTAGGTGCTAAACGTCCACCTTCTAAAATTACTTCTAAGTTTTCATTACTTATTTTTTTCTCTGAATTAAATTCCTTACATGCATGTCTAAAATTTAATATATTAATTACTTCATTTCTATCCATAAAAATTTTCTCCTTATTTAGTTATATTTAAAAATAGTTATTATCTATACTTGCATATATGTATTATTTTGTCTACAAAATTTATAAATATACATAAGGTAATAAATAAGATTATAATTAAGTTATTTATATAATGGAAAAATTCACTATGTAATGTTAGTATATACTTATATAAAAATATTAAAGTGAGGATAGAACCATGAGTGAAGTAGAAAAAAAGCTAGAAGAGTTTGCTGAATATTTGAAAAAAATAAATCATTATACTACAGCAGGAAATCTTATGTATTGGGATATGACGACAGGGATGCCAGAAGCAATGGCAGAAACTAGAGCGCAAACATTATCATTTTTCCAAACAGAAGTTCATAATTTAAGTGTATCACCAAAGATTGAGGAATTTATAAAATTCTTTGAAAGTCACATGGAAGAATTTGATTATACTCATAAGAGAATGACAGAGCAACTTAAAAAGGATTATGAAAAGAAGAAGCTATATCCAGAAGAGTTTATTAGAGAGTTTTCACTAGCAGCATCAAGGGGAGAAGTGGCATGGGAAAAAGCTAAAAGTGCTAGTGATTTTACAATTTTTAAACCAGCTTTAGAGAAAATTGTAGAGCTTACTAAAAAATCTATAGAATATAAGGGCTATAAGGATAATAAGTATGATGCACTTCTTGATGATTATGAAGCAGGGCTTACTGTTAAAAAGCTTGATAAGGTTTTTGGTGAATTAAGAGATGGAATAGTGGAAATATTAAATAAAATAAAGTCTACAGGAAAAGAAATAGATGACTCTTTCTTTTGTAAGGAATTTCCAAAGGTAAAACAAGAAAGTTTATGTATAAAGATTTTAGATATTATGGGATTTGATTTTACTAGAGGAAGAATGGATGAAACAGAGCATCCATATACTCTTGATATGACTAATAAAGATGTAAGAATAACTAATCACTATTATGAAAATAATTTTACTTCAGCATTATTTTCAGCAATACATGAAGGTGGACATGCACTTTATGAACAAGATATACCAGATTCATTAGAAGGTACTGGATTAAATATTGCAGCTTCAATGGCAATTCATGAATCACAGTCAAGATTTTATGAAAATATCATTGGAAAGAGTAGAGAGTTTAGCAATTACTTATATAATGAAGCAGTTAAGCAATTTAAAGAACAATTTGAAGGTGTCTCAGAAGAAGAGTTTTATAAGGCTTTAAATAAAGTTACGCCATCACTTATTAGAACAGAAGCAGATGAACTTACTTATAGTCTTCACGTAATAATAAGATATGAAATTGAAAAGCTTCTTATTAATGATGTTATAAAGGTTGAAGATTTACCAAGAGTATGGAATGAGAAATATAAAGAATATTTAGGTATAGAGCCTGAAAATGATAGTGAAGGTGTACTTCAAGATGTGCATTGGTCTGATGGATCTTTTGGTTACTTCCCAAGTTATGCTTTAGGAAATCTTTATGGTGCACAAATGATGCATAAAATGATTAAAGATGTACCAGGAATTTATGAGGAAGTTAGTAATGGAAATCTTAAGCCAGTGCATAAATGGCTTAAGGAAAATGTTCATGAAGCTGCTAATCTTTATGACCCAGAAGAACTAATTAAGAAAATAACAGGAGAAGAACTACAAGCTAAGTATTTCTTAGAATATCTAGATAATAAATATAAAGCAATATATAACTATTAATATTAAATTAGCATGGAATTATAAGTGGTAGGGGGATTTTAAAAATGAAATATGTTAAGTTAGGGAATTCAGATTTAAAGGTTTCAAGAGTATGTATAGGTTGTATGGGATTTGGTGAAGCACAAAAAGGAATGCATTCATGGACTTTGCCTGAAGAAGAGTCAAAGGAAATTATTAAATATGCTTTAGATAATGGTATTAACTTTTTTGATACAGCAATGGCGTATCAGGGAGGAACAAGCGAGGAGTTTTTAGGTAGTGCAATTAAGGAATATGCAAATAGAAAAGATGTTGTTATTGCTACTAAATTTATGCCTCGTACTATGGATCAAATTAAAGAGGGAATAAGTGCAAGAAAACATATTGAAACATGTCTAAATGATAGTTTAAATAGATTAGAAATGGATTATGTTGACTTATATATTTTACACATGTGGGATTATAATACACCAATAGAAGAAACTATGGAAATTCTTCATGATATGATTCAAGCTGGTAAAGTAAGATATATAGGAATATCTAATTGTTATGCATGGCAAATAGCTAAAGCTAATGAAATTGCTAAAGCTAATGGATGGGAAACATTTATTTCAGTACAAGGTCACTATAATTTAATTTTTAGAGAAGAAGAAAGAGAAATGGTATCATACTGTAAAGAGGAAAATATTGCAATGACACCATATAGTTCACTAGCTTCAGGTAGACTTGCTAAGCATCCAGGAGAACAATCAAAACGCTTAAGTGAGGATAAGTATGCTAAAGGAAAATATGATGCTTCTTATAATGATGATTTGAAGATAATTAAAAGAGTAGAGGAAATAGCGCATAAGAGGAATATTTCAATGACAGAAGTTTCACTTTCTTGGCTTATGACAAAGGTTTCTGCACCAGTTGTAGGTGCTACTAAGAAACATCATATTGATGGAGCAGTAAAGGCAACTAATGTTATTTTAAGTAATGATGAAATTAGTTATTTAGAAGAGTTATATAAAGCACATTCATTAGTAGGGGTTATGGCTAGTAATAGATAAATTGTTTGTGCAATGATTTAACTAAAGGCTGAAAGTTGGATAATATCTAGCTTTCAGCCTTTAAATATTTTAATTATACTAGTATAGTTTTTATATTATTGGATATAAATTTATATACTTTTCAAAGCTTTCTTCCCTATTATCTACATAAACTTGTGGTTTTTC
>JAKSUK010000124.1 GCA_024409095.1 Clostridium sp. | reverse complement strand
AAGTCCAATTATAAATAAATCTTGCAATATTAGCAGATTGCCACAACTTTTGTTCCTGCTCCGTTGTTGGATATAATCTAATTTTCTTTGCAAGTATCATCTTCAAGCAACTCCTTAATCATTTTCTTAGCCTTATTTGCTATCTTCCCCTCAAGTCTACAACTAAATACTGTAACTATTTGAGTTAAATCTTCAACTAATTCCTGCTCTTCTGATTTTTTAGTATTATCAATAATTTCTATAGTAGTACCATATTTATTACAGATATTCTCTATTAGCTCATACCCAAATCTAATTAACCTGTCTTTATAAAGCACTACAATTTTTTCAACTTCTGAATTAGTAATCATATCTATAAGTTGATTTAATCCTTTTTTATTGTAGTTAATTCCACTACCTATATCTGTTATGATTTCAAATTGATAACCTTTAGCATACATATAAGTTTTAACATTTTCTATTTGTCTTTCCAAATCATCCTTTTGTTTATATGAGCTAACCCTACAATATCAAATTACTTTTTTACTTTTAGATTCAATATTTTTAAGACCTAAAAAACGATTAAGTTGTTCTTGAGAATAATACCTATATCCTGTATCTTCAATTCTAGCTGGTTTTAACCTTCCATTTTTATCCCAATTTCTTAGAGTTTTTGTAGTTTTACCTATAGCTTTAGCAAATTCTCCTATTGAATAGTATTTCAAAAGGCTCACCTCCTAAAGCTAGCTTACCACATTTTATTAAAAAAAATTCTATAGTTTTATAAAGTTCTCTATTTTTTTATTAACTGTTTAAAACCCTCCTTCATTATTACCGAAATGTTTATTATTAACTTCTTTTTTTTATATATTAATCATAATATACTTATGTAATAAATTACAATGGGGTAGATCAAAATGATTTATAAATCTTCTTTTATTCCTCTGCTTTTATCTACTTTGGCAGGGTTATCTACAGTAATTGGAGCTATTATAGTATTTTTTACTAAAACAAAAAATGAAAAATTTTTAACTTTTTCTTTAGGATTTTCAGCTGGTGTTATGATTACAGTATCTTTTACTGACTTACTTCCTACAGCTGAGCAATCTATTTCTAAATATCATGGTGAATTACAAGGAGTTCTTTGGTCTATTTTATTTTTACTTATTGGTGGGTTAATTGCTTTTTTAATTGACAACTTTTTACCTGATGATGAAAAAAATGTTCTTGAAGAAACAAATAAGAATTATGGCTTATTTAGGGTTGGTTTAGTATCTACAATTGCATTAATGCTACATAACTTCCCTGAAGGTATTGCAACATTTGTTTCAGGATATCAAGATATTGCATTAGGAATTTCTGTTGCATTTGCTATTGCTTTGCATAATATTCCTGAAGGTATTGCTATTGCTATGCCTATATACTTTTCAACTGGTAGCAGATATAAAGCAATTAAATATTCATTTTGGTCAGGAATGACTGAACCACTTGGAGCTTTTTTATCATTTTTATTTTTAAAACCATTTATTAATGAACTTATTCTTGGAATAATTTTTGCTGTAGTTTGTGGAATTATGATTTATATATCATTAGCAGAGCTTATTCCTTCATCACGTTCTTATGGTCACATAAAATTATCTTTGTTATCTATCTTCCTTGGCATTGCTATTATGCCAATAAGCCATATACTTTTATAAAATTGCATAAAAAAATAGAGACTGGCAACCCGGCGAGGACAAACCAGTCTCTATCAATTATCAGCACTTTACGTACCAACTGCTTAGATAATATAACATATATATTATATTAATACAAGAAAAATTTTTAATATTTTAAGCCTTTTATATATTATAAAAGTTTTTCTATATCCTTTTTAATTTTTGTTGGTTTTGTAATAGGTGCATATCTATTTACAACATTTCCTTCACTATCAATTAAAAGGATGTATTAAAAGTTAACTAATTGTATTACATATTGTAAAAACTCCAAAAAAAAAGGAACTCTTTAGTGAGTTCCTTAATTCTTAATTAATAAAGTTAATGTTCCTAATGTTATTAAAATAAGTCCTGCTAGTGATTTTTTATAAAGTTTTTCTTTTAAAAACATATATGAAAAGGTTACTGTCACTAAAATACTTAACTTATCTATTGGCACGACAATAGATGCTAAACCATCATGCAAAGCTTTATAATAACAAATCCAAGATGCTCCTGTAGCAATTCCTGATAATATAATAAAAACTATACTTTTCTTTCTTATACCCTTTATATGTGTATGCTTTTTTTGTAAGAATACAATTAACCATGCCATCATAAGTACTACTATAGTTCTAATGGCTGTTCCTAAATTTGATTCTACATTTCCAATACCAATCTTTGCTAATATAGAAGTAAGAGAAGCAAATACTGCTGATAAAATTGCATATATAATCCATGACTTATTTTTAATTTCCTTTTCCTCTTCTTCCTTCTTTTGAATCATTAAATATGTTCCTATCCCTATTGCTATCATTCCAATTAGCATTTGTATTGTTATATCTTCCTTTAGAAAAATAAAAGCCAATATCATTGTTAAAATGGTACTTGATTTATCTATTGGAACTACCTTATTAACATCTCCAAGCTGAAGTGCCTTAAAATAGCATATCCATGACACACCTGTTGCCATACCAGATAATATTAAGAATATATAGCTCTTAATACTTATAGATGTAATCTGATTTTGTGAACCTACTATAAATACCATTAACCATGAAAAAATAAGAACTACTATGGTTCTTAATGCTGTTGCTACATGAGAATCAACATCTTCAATACCTACTTTTGCAAGTATTGATGTTGTTCCTGCAAAAAATGCCGACCCAAACGCATATAAAATCCACATTTTATTTCCTCTTTCTTTTTATCAATCTATAATTAAGTTTTATTTAATAAAGTTTTCTATTCTTCTAAGTGATTCATAAATATTTTCCATTGATGATGCATAGCAAGCTCTAATATAACCTTCTCCACAATCTCCAAAGGCATTTCCTGGTACAACAAGAACTTTTTCTTTTAAAAGAAGCTTTTCACAAAATTCTTCTGATGAAAGCCCTGTAGACTTAATACATGGGAAAACATAAAATGCACCTAAAGGCTCAAAACATTCAAATCCTAACTTCCTAAATCCATCTACTAACACTCTTCTTCTTCTGTTATATTCCTTTACCATTTCGCTAACACTTTCATCACTATTTCTTAATGCTTCAATAGCAGCAAATTGTGCTGTAGTTGGAGAACACATTATTGCATATTGATGTATTTTTTTCATAGCATCTATAAGTACCTTATTACCACAAGCATATCCAAGTCTCCATCCAGTCATGGCATAGGCTTTTGAAAACCCATTAATTACAATAGTTTTATCTTTTATTTCTGGGAAACTAGCAATAGATATATGCTGATTGTTATAAGTAAGTTCTGCATATATTTCATCTGATATTACTATTACATCTTTTTTCTTTAACACTTCAACAATAGGCTCTAATTCTTCTTTAGTCATTATTGCTCCTGTTGGATTATTAGGAAAAGGTATAATAACTACCTTTGTCTTTTCTGTAATAGCTTCTTCCAATTCATTAGCAGTAAGCTTAAAATTATTTTCTGCCTTTAACTCTAATATATTTGCTTTTGCACCTGTAAAAGTAGTACATCCTTTATATGCTACAAAGCTTGGTTCTGGAATAAGTACTTCATCACCTGGACCAACTAAAGCCCTTAGAGCAATATCTATTCCCTCACTTCCTCCAACTGTAACAAGAATTTCATCTACTGGATTATATGATAAATCAAATCTTCTTTTTAAATATTTAGCTATTTCTTCTCTTAATTCAATAAAACCTGCATTAGAAGAATAGTGAGTATCTCCTTGCTCCAACGAGTATATACCCGATTCTCTTATATTCCACGGCGTTACAAAGTCTGGTTCTCCAACACCTAAGGATATAATATCTTCCATTTCATTTACTATATCAAAAAATTTTCTTATTCCTGAAGGTGGCATATTTTTTACTTCTTTTCTAATCATATTTTCTATTATCATATAAATATAGCCTCCCTCTTATCATAGTTTGACTTTTCTTTAAATATTGTTCCATGCTCCTTATACTTCTTTAATACAAAATGTGTTGCTGTTCCACAAACATTATCAAGTACAGCTAACTTTTGAGATACAAATGTAGCTACTTCTTTCATAGTTTTTCCTTCAACTATTACCGTTAAATCAAAACCACCAGAAGACATTAAATAACACGCCTTAACTTGATTATATCTATAAATTCTCTCTGCAACCTTATCAAATCCTTCTCCCCTTTGAGGAGTAACCTTTACTTGTATTAATGCTGTAACAATTTCTTTTCCTGTGTTTTCCCAATTTATCAATGTTGTATATCCTGCAATAATGCTTTTTTCTTCATAATCTCTTATTGCTTCCCTTACCTCTTCAACAGTCTTACCCGTCATAACTGCAATCTGTTCATCGGTATACCTAAAATTCTTTTCTAATATTTCTAAAACTTCCTTCACCTTTTACCTCCAAATTAAATATTAATTATCTAAATTATACAACTTAATGTGTTTATTTACCA
>JAKSUK010000123.1 GCA_024409095.1 Clostridium sp. | reverse complement strand
AGTGAGATGCTAATCAAAAAAATGCAGTATATACAAAAGAAAAGAATGTTCTAGTTGTAGCTTCTCCTGGCTCAGGTAAGACAACAGTAATAATAAATAGAGTGAACTACCTTATTGAAAATTTAAATATAAATGAAGGCAATATAATAGTAATTACTTTCACAAGAGCAGCTGCTGATAATATGAGAAATAGATATAAAGATATATTCAAAAAAGAAAAAGCACCTTTCTTTGGAACTTTCCATGGATTATTTTATAAGATATTGCTTAGAGAAGGCTATGATATAAAAATAATAAATGGAGGAAAGGCACATGCTATCATAAAGAATGTTATGTTAAGATACTTTGATGATGTTAATGATGATAAAGTAAGGGAAGTGATGAATAATATTTCTAAGTTTAAAACTTCTTTATGTACTATTGATGAATTTAAATCAACTGTAAGTAAAGATATACTTTTAGAGTGTTTAAAAGTATATGAAAGTAGTAAAGAAAGAGAAGGTTTATGGGACTTTGATGATTTATCTGTAAAAGTATTAAAATTACTTACAGAAAATAAGAGTACTTTAGAAAAATATCAAAGGATATTTAAATATGTACTTGTAGATGAATTTCAGGATTGTGATAATATACAAATTAATTTTCTATGTCTTATGAATAAATATAATGAAATTTTTGCTGTAGGTGATGAAGACCAATGTATTTATTCATTTAGGGGATCTAAGCCAGAATATATGGTTAATTTTCATGAAACATTTAAGAATGGAGTAAAGGTTAAGCTTCTTACCAATTATAGAAGTAAGAATAATATAGTTGAGGTTTCAAAAAGATTAATTAATAAAAATGAAAATAGAAATGATAAGGAAATAATATCTTATTGTGAAAATCAAGGAATTGTTCACTATAGTACTCCTTATAATGAATATATGCAAGGTGAAGAAATTGTTAAATACATAAAAGAAAATTATAAAGGTAAATATGCTGATAATGCAGTTTTATATAGGACTAACATGGAATCAAGAAGTATGATAGATGTATTTACAAAAGGAAAAATTCCATTTGTATTATTAGATAAAGGCTATAACTTTTTTAATCATTTTATTTGTAAGGATTTAATTAACTATTTAAAATTATCAATTAATCAATATGATAAGAGTGCCTTTGAATGTATAATAAATAAACCATTTAGGTATATTAGTAAAGAAAATTTAGCATATATAAATAGGTACAAAGAACATGCATCTCCTTTTGACATATTAATTAACAAAAATGATATACCTCCTTTTCAATGCAAAAAGATTGATGATTTAAAAAAGGAAATATTATATTTAAATAAGATGTCTTTAGGAAGTGCAATACAATATATAATATCAACAATGGGATATATTGATTATTTAAGGGAATATGCTAATAAATATGGTCAAAGTATTGATGAGTTAGAAGATATATTAGAAGAATTTAAAGGTGCTGCAGAAGGGTTTAAAACTATTACTGAGTTTTTGATACATGTTAAAAATGTAGATGAGCAAATTGAAAGCAATAAGGTTGTGGAAGATGGTGTAATCTTAAGCACTATTCATGGTGTTAAAGGAATGGAGTTTAAGAATGTTTATATTATTAATTGTGTTGAAGAAGTAATACCACATAAATCATCTATGGAAGAGAATATTGAGGAGGAAAGAAGGTTATTTTATGGTGCGAAACGTTCAGCTTAAACTGAGGAATACTCGGGGGACAGCTGGAGGTAATTGAGTTAATTATCTTAACTCTAATCGCGAATTAACGGTGGTGCACCCTAATAAGCACCATGACAAGATTGTGACTAATACTACCACATGCGTTGTTAGTAATGACAGGGTATGGAGCTGGTTGAAGACGGGTTGAGTAGCCCTAACAGGTAAAGCTGAGGAAAGGTTAAACATACTGCGAAAGTAATCCGGGTCGGGAGTTATATATGGTTAGGATGATATTAATCTGACAAATTGCTGAATGTACGCATCGGAGAGCTGGTAATAGAAATGTTATCAAATTATTATCTTCCAAATACAATATCGTAAGGTTGTAGATGGATGGTGACTAATGGGTTGTACCAATCAGAACTTCAATTTCTGATAGATAACGGTGTAAAGGCAAAACCTAAGTATAATTATTTTACCTAGCGATTAGGGAACGTTTGAAGTCCTCTACCGCTTGTATAAGCGAGTACGGTAAAAGTACGTAGTAATGTTGGGGGATTAATTTATGAAACCACATGAAAGAGGATGGCAGTCTGGGTGTAGTATCTGTGAAACCATGATAATAAGTGGTGGAGAAAAGGTCCAGTGGACCTATATTTCATATTATCACTATTCTAAATAATCAGTAGTAATTGCTAATTAATAATTTAGGAAATGTGGGTGATAGTATTTCGAAAGTTAAAGATATTAAGAATTTCGGCATAAATGAATTAGAATGTAAATTATTCAATAAATCATTAGATATGTGTAGACATAATCATTTATGAAAACATGTAGTAAAGAGAATTAATATAATAAATGCAATTAAAATAATATCGCGAAATGGCGGTTCTAATGCTGCTGGAGTAGATGGTATAGATTTTAGAAAGCTTAAGAAAATGGACTTGGAAATAGTGATAGAAGAAGTCAAAAGAAGACTTTATGGCAAAACAAAACCAGTAGGTAGAGAAGTATTAATACCTAAGGAAAATGGTAAGTTTAGGCCATTAGGTATAACAAATATATTTGACAGAATAGCACAACAATGTGTAAGGAATGTTTTAGAACCTATTGTTGAAGCACATTTTAACCAAGAAAGTTTTGGATTTAGAAAAGCAAGAAATGCAACTGAATGTATGAGTTATATTGCTCAAGGATTACAACATATTGATGATGGAATAGTTTATGACTGCGATTTAAAAAGTTATTTTGACACAGTACAAATTGATAAAGTTTTAGATAAATTAAAAATGAATCATAAAATATTCGATAAGCAATTTCTTAAATGTATTAAAGGTCTAATGTGGATTGACGTTGATAATAAAAAGTATAAGGGAACTGGTTTAAGGCAGGGAACGATACTTGGACCAATATTAGCGAATGTTATGCTACATGACTTTGAATTAAAACTTAATGAAATAAACGACTATAAAAGAAAAAATGGTCGGGAGTTAATTAGTAATCCAAACATATTTAAGAATCTTGGTAAAAATTATAAACGTGGTAAAGAATTTTATTTTAATTGGTTACAAAATAGAAGAGTAGTTAGAATAGTAAGATATGCTGACGATTTCGTTTTAATAAGCAAAGGTAAATATGATATTTATGACGCAATAATTTTGCTAGAAGACTGGTGTAAAGAGAACGGATTAGAAATTAATCAAGATAAAACAAAGTTGATTAAAATAATTCCTAATAAAGATTTTGAGTTAGAATTTTTAGGATATAAACTAAGAAAAATAAACGATAAGGTTAGGGGTAAGACATTTATAATATCTGTTAAAAACCAGAAAAAAGTTTGGCTTGAGACTAAGAAAAGATTAAGTTGGTCAATAAATAAAGGGAATATGGAATATTTCATACAGTATATTAGAGGTATATTTCAGTATTATGATATCTGTACTAATTTAACATGGTTGATATCAAGGATTCACTTTTATTTGATTAAGAGGATGTTTAGAAGAAGGAAGAAGGGTAAACACATTAAATATGTGAGAAGTTCTGTTAATAACTATGCTCATTTTATAATTCATGGTGTTATTTTAGACCTATGGGAAATGAGAGTTCATAGTGTAAAATCGACTAAAGCATATATGATAGAAGTTAATAAATTGTGGCAACCCGAAAAAGGAGTACTATACAAAGAAATTACATGGTTAGAAAATTTTTATGAAAATAGAATCGGTAGTAAAGTAAGAAATAGTACTAATTTAATATATGTGCCTAGCTTGATAAGACAATACAAACGGGATAAAGTGTATGGTAAATTATTACTAGAAATAGACCCGAAGGAAATTGAGATACATCATAAAATACCAAAAAATTTAGGAGGAAAGGATGAATACTCAAACCTTATGTTGTTAACAAGGAGAGTGCATAAACTGATTCATAAAGTTGATTTAGGAGTTGAAGATTTGTTAAAGACAGATAATATAAAAGAATTAAATAAATTGAGGAAATTATGCGGAAATAAAGTAATATAGTTAAACTAAGATAATATGAAAGATTAGGTTAGAACGCCGTGTGCGGTGAAAGTCGCATGCACGGTGTGTGCCGGGGGAAAAGTTCGAGATTATATCAAAAACTTACCTATCGGAAGCGAAATGCTAAATAGCTACCTAAGGTGAAATTCCTTAGATGCTATACATTTGGGATTACAAGAGCAATAAATAATTTATATGTATTTTCACCTAAAACAATTATGGGAAGGTTTAGAGAAGCTTCAAGGTTCGTTTTTGAGTCGCATTTACAAGAGGAAGCTCAAAAAATTGATTATGGAATAGAAGTGGGAAATATGATATATCATAGAATTTATGGTGATGGTAGTGTTTTAAAGATAGAAAATGATAAGATTACAATTAAATTTAAAGATAGTAATCGAAGTTTTTCTTTA
>JAKSUK010000122.1 GCA_024409095.1 Clostridium sp. | reverse complement strand
TATAATTTAGCTATATCTTTTGGCATTTTGTTAACATCTAATTTTCTTACATTATCTTCGGTTCCTTCTTTAATAGCTGTTTCATAGTACCATTGTTTAAATTTTATTAATTTAAGTGATTTATTCAAAACATCAATTTGTTCTTTGATGTTTTTTTCTTGTTCATAAAACATATTTAATCTTTTATTAAATGTCTTTTTTCCTTCTGTACACCATTCCATGAATTGTTTTATTTCTGATATTTTCATACCAGAGTTTTTAAGACAATTTATTAGTTTTAAAGCTTCGATATTTTGTTCTGAAAAAGTTCTTATTCCACCTTCTGTTCTTTCTAAGTTGTTTAGTAAACCATGTTTATCATAGTATCTTAAAGTTGATATAGATAAACCAGTTAATTTTGATATTTCACCAATTTGCATATTTACCTCCAAATTTAATTCAAACTATTGACCTAAAGTAAGGTTTAGGTAGTAAGATTATTATAGAACTAATAAAAATATTAGTCAAGAAAGGTGGATTTATATGATAGAAGATTTAGTAAATGTTTGGGATAAAACATTTGAATTGAGTGATAAAGTTAATCACAGTAAAGTTACATTTAAAAATAGATATGGATTTACATTGGTTGCAGATATGTATATTCCTAAGAAATGTGATGGTAAATTATCTGCAATAGCAGTTTGTGGACCATTTGGAGCAGTAAAAGAACAATGTTCAGGATTATATGCAATGAAAATGGCTGAAAAAGGTTATTTAACAATAGCATTTGATCCATCATTTACTGGAGAATCAAGCGGAACACCAAGATATATGGCATCTCCAGACATTAATACAGAGGATTTTCAAGCGGCAGTAGACTTTTTATCTAATTATGAATTAGTTGATTCAAATAGAATTGGAATTATTGGAATTTGTGGTTGGGGAGGAATGGCATTAAATGTTGCAGCTTTAGATACAAGAATTAAAGCAACAGCTGCCATGACAATGTACGATATGACAAGAGTTAATGCAAATGGCTATTTTGATGAAGGTGATTCTGAAGAAGCTAGATTTGAGAATAAGAAAACATTAAATGAACAAAGAACAAAAGAATTTAAAACTGAAACTTATGAAAGAGCAGGAGGATGCTTACCACTTCCAGTTCCAGAAGATGCTCCATT
Organism: Clostridium sp.; assembly: GCA_024409095.1. Classification (GTDB taxonomy): domain Bacteria; phylum Bacillota; class Clostridia; order Clostridiales; family Clostridiaceae; genus Clostridium. The sequence continues at coordinate 3,600 of JAKSUK010000122.1, read as the reverse complement.
TTTTGTAAAAGATTATTCTGAATATTATAAAGGTAGAGCATATCATGAAAGAAGTTTAAATTCTAATGAAGGATGGAATAAAACTGGTTGTATGTCATTTATTAATCAACCAATACTTAAATATTCTAATGAAATAAGAAGTGCAGTATTAATAGTTCATGGAGATAAAGCTCATAGTTTCTATTTTAGTAAAGATGCATATGAAAATATGATTAAAGACTCTAAATATACAGATAATAAAGAATTAATGGTAATTCCTGGAGCAGTACATACTGATTTATATGATAACTTAGAAGTAATACCATTTAATAAATTAGATGATTTCTTTAAAAGATATTTAGGATAATATGAAAAAGAAAATAATAATTATTACTTTTGTTCTTTTGGTGGCTTTAGTTGTTGGTGTTATATTTATAAAACAAGAAAAAGAACATACAATTAAACCAAAAATAGATTCAAAAGGATTTAATTATGAAAAGAGGTCAGTTATGTTAAATAGTGGATATGAAATGCCTATTATAGGACTTGGAACATGGACATTAGAAAATGATACATGTGAAAATTCAGTATATATAGCAATAAAAAATGGATATAGATTAATTGACACTGCATATTGGTATGGAAATGAAGAAGAAGTAGGCAAAGGTGTAAGAAAAGCAATAGATGAAGGAATAGTTACAAGAGAAGAATTATTTATTACTACAAAACTTCCTCCATATGGATTTAATGATTATGATAAGGCAATTGAAGATTGTAATAAAAGATTAGGATTAGATTATATTGATTTAATGTTAGTTCATCAATCTGGTAGTGATGAAAAGAAATTATATAGAGCAATTGAAAGAGCAGTAGATAAAGGATTAGTTAAATCACTTGGAATATCGAACTACTATACAAAAGAAGCTTTTGAAGATATTACTGATGGAGCAAAGATAATGCCGGCAGTAATTCAAAATGAAAATCATATATTTTATCAAAATACAGAATTACAAGAATATGTTAAACAATATGGAATAATAATAGAATCTTATTATCCATTAGGTGGTAGAGGACATACATCAGATAATTTAAATAATGAAACTATTGTAAAAATAGCAAAAAGTCATAATGTAACAAGTGCACAGATTATACTAAGATGGCATATACAATCAGGATATATAACAATACCTGGATCAAGTAATGAAAGTCATATAAAAGAAAATATTTCTATATTTGATTTTGAACTAACAGATGATGAAATGAAAGAAATTGAAAAATTAAATACAAAAGAAAGGTATGAAACATGGTAATATGAAATATTTAAAATATCTATTAATATTAATTGTAATAGTTGGTATAACTGCTGGATGTAGTAAAGAAACAAAAAAAGAAAATGGTGAAAATGTGAATAATGAAGTAATAGAGAAGATTGATAATTCAAATTCCGTAGTATTATATTTTTCAGTAACTAATAATACTGAAGGAGTAGCAAAACTAATTAGTGAAGTAACAAATTCAGATATTATTGAAATAATACCTAAAAACGAATATACAAGTGAAGATGTAAGTTATAACAATGATAATTGTAGAGCTAATAAAGAACAAAATGATGATGAGTCTAGACCAGAAATATCTAATAAGTTAGAATTAGATAATTATGATACTATTTATCTAGGTTATCCAATTTGGTGGGGAACAAATCCTAGAATTATTTTAACTTTATTAGATAATTATAATTTAGAAGGAAAAACAATTATTCCATTTTGTACATCTGGAGGATCAGGAATAGAAACAAGTGTTAATGATTTAAGAAAGTATAATTCTAAATTAAATATATTAGATGGAAAAAGATTTAGTACAAGTTCATCAATAGAAGAAATTAAATCTTGGATTGAAAGTATAAAGTAGGAGGTATAGAATGATAAAACAAACAGCAGGTAGAGATAAATTAGGAGATTTTGCTCCTAACTTTGCACATTATAATGATGATATATTATTTGGAGAAAATTGGAATGATAAGTCAATTGATTTAAAAACTAGATGTATAATAACAGTAGTTGCTCTAATGTCTAGTGGAATTACAGATAGTTCATTAATATATCATTTAGAAAATGCTAAAAAGAATGGTGTAACAAAAGATGAAATGGTTGGCATTATAACACATACAGCATTTTATGTTGGTTGGCCAAAAGGTTGGGCTGTATTTAATTTATTAAAAGAAATATATAAAGAAGATGAAGTATGTAAACATGGTGGCATATTTGGACTTGGAGAACCTAACGATGCATATGCTAAATATTTTATTGGAAAGTCATATTTAAATTTCTTATCTAAAACTGATAATATGTCTGTCGCTAATGTAACTTTTGAACCTGGTTGTAGAAATAATTGGCATATTCACAAAAGTACAAAAGATGGTGGTCAAATATTAGTTTGTGTTGATGGAGAAGGATGGTATCAAGAAGAAGGAAAAGAAGCTAGAAGTTTAAAACCTGGAGATGTTGTAACAATTCCTGCTAATGTTAAACATTGGCATGGAGCAAAAAAAGATTCTTGGTTTAGTCATTTAGCAGTAGAAGTACCTGGAGAAAATACATCTAACGAATGGTTAGAAGAAGTAAATGAAGAATACTATGATAAACTAGATTAAATAGGAGGAATTTATGGAATTTAATAATGTTATAAAAAATAGAACTGCTGTTAGAAAATTTACTGAAAAAAAGATTGATGAAAAGATTTTGAATCAAATACTTGAGGCAGGAAGAATTGCTCCAACTGCCAAAAATATTCAACCTATAAAAATCTATGTAGTTAATAGTGCTGAAGGATTGAATAAAATAGATAATTCAACTAAATGTAGATATGGAACACAAACTGTTTTAATAGTATGTGGTAATAAAGAAGAAGCTTATCATAAAGGAGAATATTCAACTTACGAAATGGACTCATGTATAGTGGCTACCCATATGATGTTAGAAGCAACTAATTTAGGTATTGATAATATTTGGGTAGAAGCATTCGAAAATGAAATATTAAGAAAAGATTTTGAAATACCAGAGGAATTAATTCCAGTTATGTTACTTCCACTTGGATATAAGAGTGAAGATTGTCCAAATAATCCCCTACATAATATTAGAAAAAAATTAGAAGAAATAGTTGAATATAAATAGAGGAGGGAATTATGTCATTTACAATTAATATTTATTATAAAGGTTCAAATGGATCAGCAAGAAATTTTGCTAGTGAAATGATTGAATCAGGAATAGTAGATGAAATAAGAAGTAAAAAAGGTAATATAAGATATGAATATTTTTATCCTTTAAACGATGAAGAAACAGTATTATTAATAGATAGTTGGGAAAACGAGGAAGCATTAGATGAACATCATAAATCTGAAACAATGAATAAAATAATGTCTTTAAGAAATAAGTATGATTTACATATGAAAGTAGAAAGATATATTTTAGAAGATAATAATGAAGCTGATAAAAAATATATAAAAGAGTAGCTACTAATTGCGAAATATTTCAATTATGCGAAATAAATCAAATATGATATAATTAAATTATCAAAGAAAAGGGAAAAATATGCTAAAATGTTCGCAAATTGTTCTAAATGAGG
>JAKSUK010000121.1 GCA_024409095.1 Clostridium sp. | reverse complement strand
AAATGTATAATTGAAGGAAGTGAATTTATGAGTAAGATTTTTTTAGTAGATTGTGAAAATGAATTTAATGAAGAATTTATTGAATTGTACAATGCTAGGAAAGGAGATGAAGTACATTTTTTTATATCTCCTAATGCACATAAGATAGATGGGTATTTAATAAATAAATTAAAAGAAAAGGAAATAATATATTGTTTTGAGGAATGTATAGTTGATGAAGACAATGATATAGCAAAATGTGTTATAGCATTTTTAGGTATTATGATATCAAAATATCCTTTAAGTGGATATGAATTTTTTATAGTATCTAGTGATAAAGGTTACGAAAATTCTATTACGTTTATAGAAAATACTATTAAAGGAAATTATGAAATTAATTATATTAGTACATTTAAAGTGAAAAATAAAGAGATAGAGACATCTGGGAGGAAAATTCCCGAAAAGGTTTAGAATAATACATTATAAAAATGCATATAATTAAGATTAAGATGGAGCGTAAAATTTGATTGACAATGAGACTTTTAGTATAATTTTTAAGTTAGAGAATTATATTAAAGGTCTTTTGTATTTATTATTAAGATATTATATAGATATTAAATTAATAATTTGAGGATAAAAGGAGTGAATATAATGAAGAAGGAATGTGAATTACAACTTGATTTAGAAGGACTCAGTTGTGCTAATTGTGCAAGGAAAATTGAAGAACAAGTTGATAAAATAGAAGGTGTAAAGGAAATTAGCCTTAACTTTACCACTACAACATTAAATGTAAAATTAGAAAAAGAAGTTGAGGAACAACAGGCTATAGATGAAATTGAAAGAATTGTAACCTCAATTGAGCCACATGTTAAAGTCAAGAAAAAATCTAGTGAAAGAGCATTAAATAAAAAGGTTAAACTTGAAGTAAAACCAACTCTTATATTAGGAATTATTATATATTTAGTAGCTGTAATTGGTGATTTTAATAAATGGATAGACATTAGTTTATTTATATTAAGTTACTTATTAATTGGTGGAAAGGTTGTTTTAACAGCATTAAGAAATATAATGAATGGACAAATATTTGATGAAAATTTTTTAATGACTGTGGCTACTATAGGAGCTTTTGCTACAGGAGAGTATCCTGAAGCAGTTGCAGTAATGATATTTTATGAAATAGGAGAAACTATTCAAGGATATGCAGTAAATAGATCTAGAAATTCAATATCATCACTTATGGATATAAGAGCAGATTATGCAAATCTTATTATAGATGGAAGAGAAAAGAAAGTATCACCTGAAGAGGTAGAAATTAAAGATATAATTTTAATTAAGCCAGGTGAAAGAATTCCTATTGATGGAATTGTGCTTGATGGTGAAAGTTATATTGATACTTCAGCATTGACAGGAGAATCAGTTCCAAGGAGAGTACAAGTTAATGATAAAATATTATCAGGTGGAATAAATATTAGTGGAATATTAAAAGTAGAAGTTTCTAAGAGCTTTGGAGAATCAACTGTTTCTAGAATATTAGATATGGTTGAAAATGCATCAAGCAAAAAAGCTAATACAGAAAAGTTTATAACTAAGTTTGCTAAAGTTTATACACCAATAGTAGTTTGTATTGCTGTATTAATTGCTATAGTTCCATTATTTATAATTAAAGAAGCAATATTTTCAGAGTGGCTTTATAGAGCTTTAATATTTCTTGTTGTATCTTGCCCTTGTGCATTAGTAGTATCTATTCCTTTAGGTTTATTTGCAGGAATTGGTAGAGCTTCAAAGAAAGGTGTGCTAGTAAAAGGTAGTAACTATCTTGAACAGTTAAAGGATATAGATACAATAGTATTTGATAAAACAGGAACTTTAACAGAGGGAATATTTGCAGTTACAGAAATAAATGGTGAAGGAATTGATAACGAAAAACTTCTTGAAATAACAGCAAAGGTTGAAAGTCTTTCTAATCATCCAATTGCAACTTCAATAGTGAATGCATATGATAAACAAATAGATAAGCAGGAAATAAAAGATTATGAAGAGATAGCGGGTCATGGTATAAGGGCTAAAATAAATAATGATAGAATATTGGCTGGTAATGCTAAGCTTATGAATAAATTTAATATACCTTATAAAGAAGTTGATGTAATTGGAACTGTTGTATATATAGCTATAAATGATAAGTATAAAGGAAACATTATAATATCTGATAAGATTAAAGTAAATACAAAAAAATCATTAGATGAGTTAAAATCTGTTGGAGTAAAAAATATGGTAATGCTTACAGGAGATAATGGTAGGAGTGCTGAAAAAGTAGCTAAAAGAGTAGGCATAAATAAGGTGTATTTTGAACTATTGCCTTTAGATAAGATAGATAAAATCGAAGAAATTATTAATGGCCCTAATAGAAAAGGAAGGGTAGCTTTTGTGGGAGATGGAGTTAATGATGCACCAGTACTTGCAAGAGCTGATATCGGTATAGCTATGGGTGGAATAGGATCAGATGCAGCAATAGAAGCTGCTGATGTAGTTTTGATGAAAGATGATATTTCAGCTATAGTAGAGGCTATTAAAGTTTCTAAAAAAACTAACAAAATTTTGTGGCAAAATATAATTTTTGCTTTATCAGTAAAAGTAATAATTATGGTTTTAGGAGTTATGGGGATAGCTAATATGTGGACAGCTGTATTTGCAGATGTAGGAGTAACCATAATTGCCATAATTAACGCTATTAGATGATTTCGATAAATATTGACAAAAATCAACCTCTTAACTATAATAAGTACAGTCGAGAACATTTTAGGCATAAGGATGCACACAAGGTTACTTTACATCTTTATATAGAGCTGTTTGTTTAGACATTTGGCTTTATATTTATCTAAAGAGACTTATGTATAACGGATCTGCTAAGTTATACATAAGTCTTTATTTTATAAGTTTTATAATATATTAAAAAATTGTTCACAATAAGATTAAAGAAGTAAGTCCATATAGATTTAGAAAAAAAAGTATGTTATTATATTATCAAAGTATTTAAAGTTATATACAATATAGGGTAATAGAATATATATTTTTTCAGAATAATTAAATTGTCATAAATGTTATCTAAGATATAAGAAAGTGAGAGAATATACTATGGAAAAGAAGAAGAATGTTTCTATGGCAGTCATAAAAAGAATGCCAAAATACTATAGATATTTAGGAGAACTTGTCAAAAATGATGTTGATAGGATATCTTCAAAGGAATTAGGTGAAAAAATAGGTTTTACTGCTTCTCAAATAAGACAAGATTTAAATAATTTTGGAGACTTTGGGCAACAAGGTTATGGATATAACGTAAAAGAGCTACATAATCAAATTGGAGCTATTTTAGGTGTAGGAAAAGAATATAATGCAGTACTTATTGGCGCTGGGAATATAGGTCAGGCAATAGCAAACTATAGTAGATTTACTGATATAGGTCTTGGAATAGCAGCAATATTTGATGCAAATCCAAAGCTTGTAGGTATGAAAATAAGAGATGTTGAAATAAAAGATATAGACGAACTTAAAGAGTATATAGAAGAAAATAATATAGATATGGGAATACTTTGTGTTCCTAGAATAAATGCACAAAAAGTATGTGATATTTTAGTAAATGGAGGAGTTAAAGGGATATGGAATTTTGCACCTATAGACCTTCATGTACCAGAGAGTGTTAAGGTAGAAAATGTCCATTTATCTGAAAGTTTATTAACTTTAATTTACCAAATGAATAAGTAATAAAAGTGTAAAAAGAGCAATAGAAATATTGCTCTTTTTATTTTATGGAAATAAATTACACATAAGGTGAAAATTGAAAAATATTATTGCAAATGAAAAAAAAGGTTATTATAATTAGAGTGTAATTGGGATTTTAAACACAACTCGCCTTATAAAAGGATAAATTTTTTTGTTGATATTTGTTATATAATTAACAAAGGGTGTAGAATTTATGTATAGGGAGGATGCCATGGAATTTAATAATGTTCTTTTAAAAAAAGAGGATAATATTGCTATTGTAACAATAAACAGACCTAAAGCATTAAATGCTTTAAATTCTGAAACTTTAAAAGAGTTAAATACTATAATAGAAGATTTGGAAAATGATAAAAATATTTATTGTGTAATTTTAAATGGTTCTGGTGAAAAATCTTTTGTTGCTGGTGCTGATATTGAAGAAATGAAAGATCTTGATTCAAAGGGTGGAAAAGAGTTTGGTTTATTAGGTAATAAAGTGTTTAGAAGGCTTGAGAATTTAAATAAACCTGTTATTGCAGCAATTTCAGGATTTGCTTTAGGTGGAGGTTGTGAACTTGCAATGGCATGTGATATAAGAATTGCATCTGAAAAAGCTAAGTTTTCTCAACCAGAAGCAGGACTTGGTATAACACCAGGGTTTGGTGGAACTCAGAGACTTCCAAGGCTTATTGGAGAAGGAAAAGCAAAGGAATTGATTTATACATGTGCAATGGTTAATGCTGATGAAGCATTATCTATAGGATTAGTAAATAAAGTTGTACCTTTAGAGAAATTAATGGATGAAGCAATGGCTATGGCAAAAGATATATGTTCAAATGCACCAATAGCTGTTAAGACATGCAAAGATGCAATAAATAGAGGTATGCAAGTGGATATAGATAAAGGTATAGAAATAGAAGCTGGGGATTTTGGAAGTTGCTTTGATTCTTTAGATCAAAAAGAAGGAATGAATGCTTTTTTAGAAAGAAGAAAAAAGAACTTTCAAAATAAATAAATTATGGAGGATTTCAAACAGTTAATAAAAAAATAGATGTCTTTATAAAACTATAGAATTTTTTTTTATAAAATGTGGTAAGCTAGCTTTAGGAGGTGAGCCTTTTGAAATACTATTCAATA
>JAKSUK010000120.1 GCA_024409095.1 Clostridium sp. | reverse complement strand
CTTTTGCATTATCAACTAATGATGATTTTACTTTAGCTTTAATAACAGCATCTTTAGAACCAATACCTAAAAAACCTGAAGATCCTTCGCTAACTACTTCATATTCAAGCTTATCACTTGTAACACCTAAAGCTTTACAAGCTTCTGTAATGGCATCATCAACAGTTTTTGCACTAAACTCTTTATAATCCATTGTTTAAACCCCTACTATTAATTGTTACGCTCGTTATATCGCTTAACCATATTAGCTTTAGAAGCAAGACTACCAGATTTATTAACATTTGCATTATTTTCAGATTTTCTAATAGCTTCATCGCTACTACTCTTACTTGCAACACTATTAATATTTCTTGTGCTAACATTAGCTTTATTATTTAAATTAGCAACATATTCTTTCTGCTTCTGCATTTTAGCTTTAGCTTTTTCCTTATTTTGCTCTATTATAGCATCGAAATCTAATGTATCTAATTTCTTATTGATGATAACCTGCTGTACAGATCTAACAACAGCACCAGCAATCCAGTAAATACCCATACCAACTGGTAATGTATAACAGAACCATGCTGACATAAGAGGCATAATTGTATTCATTACCTTCATTGACTGAGCCATTGTATCATTTTCTGAATTACCACTTGATGCAGCTGATGGCATAAGTTTTGCATTAATCCACTGAGAAAGAGCAGCAAGCACTGGAACCATAATAGCTCCAATAAGAAGTGCCCAATTCTTATCAGATAATGCATATCTTATTGTATCAGAAGGTGAATTACCAATATTTAAACCTAAGAAATTATTAAAACTTTCAAACTGATTTAATGTGCTATCAATAACTCCTGATAAATTACCAAAAGTATTTTTTAAATTAGCCCAATCAGCTGTATTTGCTCTATTTAAACAGTCAATAAATGTATTTTTAATATATTCAACATCACCATTAACAAATTTCTCCGCAGTAAACTGACTTGAATACATTTGTGAAGTTGTTAATCCACTTAAAAAATTTGTTGCCAAATCTTTTTGTAAGATTAATTTATCAACTAAATCTGTAAATACATCCTTTACCATTGGAACATATGCTGGAATAGCATAGATTACACGATAAAGAGCAAATAAAATAGGCATCTGAATAAGTAACTGAACACAACTACCTGAAGGAGATACGCCATACTTAGCATATACTTCCTGAGTTTCAAGATTCATTGCATTCATTGATACATTATCTTTTTTTCCTTCATACTTCTTTCTAATTGCTTGAAGTTCAGGATTCATTTTTGCAGAAAGTTTAGAAAACTTCTGCTGCTTAATAGTTAAAGGAAGAAGTAAAATATAAATAACGATTGTAAACAAAATAATTGCAAGACCTATATTAGGAATTCCAATTAAGTTAAGAAATCTGAATATACCATCCATAATATATCCGAGAATCTTAGCTATTGGACCAAGTATAGCTCCGTCATACTGTGTTAACAAAATTCCTGACATATATTACTCCTTAATAATAATGATAAAAAATACTATTTTTTATCTGGTACAGGATCGTACCCACCTTTTGAAAAAGGATTACATCTACATATTCTCCATGCAGCAAGCATTCCTCCTTTTAAAGCACCATGAACTTCTACAGCTTCAAGACCATATTCTGAACATGTTGGATAATAAGGACATTTTGTTTTCTTCATTGGAGATATATATTTTCGATAGAACTTTATAATTAATATTATTAATTTTTTCATTTAAATTCTAATCTTCTTCACATATATTATGAAGTTTTGCAAGATGTAATAATGCGCTTTCAATTTCCCAATATGTACACTTGGAAGCGCTAGGTTTAACTACGACTACAATATCCAAACCACTATTGAATACCTTTTCATGTAGTCTGTAACTTTCGCGGATTAATCTAGTTAAATGATGTCTAACTACACTATTTCCGACTTTTTTACTTACTGATATTCCCAACCTGTTTCCAACGAGATTATTTCCTACCTTATACATAACAAGATACTTGTTTGCTTTTATACTACCTTCATTGTAAACACGTTTAAAATCAGTATAACTTTTTAAACTATCTGTTTTTTTCATAACAATTTACTCTTCTTTTAAATAGAAGAAATAAAGGCCACAAAAATGCGGCCTAAGCTGATAATTTCTTTCTTCCTTTTGCTCTTCTGGAAGCTAAAACTTTTCTTCCACCTGGAGTACTCATTCTTGCACGAAATCCATGAACCTTAGAACGCTGTCTCTTCTTTGGCTGAAATGTCATCTTCATATATAAACACCTCCTTTTCCTAATAGGAAACAATCGTAACAATTATATTAGAAGAAGTCTGGTCCGTCAAGTAAAGAAAATGCTTATTTTATGGGATAAATTACATAATTTAACATAATAAAAATTCAATAAACAATATATAGATACAATTTATAGTTTTCCACCACTATATCTAGATATCCACTTTTTTTAGTGGAAAAGTGTTTTTAATCACTTTTTTATCCACATTTTGCGAATAAGTTGCGAATAACAATGTTTATATTTTTTTTATAATTGTCAAAAACCCTTATTTTAAGCCATTTCTATTATTCACATTATTTATCCACATATCCACATTCGTTCTATTAAAAAATATTAATTTTAAAAAATTTAAACACATTTACATAATATTATTGTGGATTAATATAAAATTTGTATTTTTGTCTATTTTAGAGTAATATATAGTAGATTGATTATATATTTTTATTATGGGGTAAAAGATGCATTTGATTAGCGAAAAATGGGAAGAAATAAAAGAATATATTAAAACTGAATATTCTTTAAATCCAGTTTCTTATAACACATGGATTCTTCCATTAAAATTTAAAGAAATAATAGATAATAAAGTATATATTCTTATTCCATCAGAAAATTCTCAAGCACTTAAATACATAGATAACAAATATAAAAAAGTATTTCAGGTTGCTATATCAGAAATGTTTGACGGATCTTATGACATTGTTTTTGTTTTAGAAAGTTCTAAAGAAGAAAACTATGTAGATAATTATGAAAATATTACTTCAAACATTAACTACAAAATTGCAAATCTTAATCCTAAGTACAAATTTGAAACATTTGTAATAGGAAGTAACAATAAAATTGCTCATTCTGCTGCTCTTGCAGTAGCCGAATCTCCAGGTGAAATTTACAATCCTCTCTATATATATGGTGGAGCCGGACTTGGTAAAACTCATTTGATGCATTCTATTGGTCATTTTACTTTAGAAAGTAAACCTGACACTAAAGTTATATATGTAACAAGTGAAGATTTCACAAATGATGTTATTGAATCTATCAGAAGTGGTAATCAGTCTACTATTTCAAAAATGAGAGATAAATATAGAACAGCAGATGTTCTTATGGTAGATGATATTCAGTTTATAATAGGTAAAGATGCAACACAGGAAGAGTTTTTCAATACTTTTAATACTCTTCACCTTGCTGGAAAGCAGATTATATTATCCTCTGATAAACCACCTAAAGAACTTGAAACTCTTGATGAAAGATTTAAATCAAGATTCGGTATGGGTCTTATTGTAGATATTCAGGCTCCTGACTATGAAACACGTATGGCTATTCTTAGACAGCTTGCAGAAAATAATTCTAAAGATATAGATGATGACATCATTAAATATATTGCAGAAAACGTTAAATCAAATATTAGAGAATTAGAAGGAGCATTTAATCAGATTATTAATATATCAAGAATTGAAAATTCTGATTATATTACACTAGAAACTGCTGAAAAAGCTCTTAGAAATATTGTTAATCAAAATAATAACAACAATATTACACCTGATTTCATTTTGGATGTTGTATGTGAAGAATTTAAAGTTAGTCCAGAAGATATAAAATCATCAAGAAGAAATCAGGAACTTGTTGTTCCTAGACACGTTTTCATGTATTTATGCAGAGTAATTATAGACATGACATATGAAGAAATAGCTAAATATCTTCTTCGTAAAGATCATACTACTGTAATGCATGGATATAGAAAAATTAAAGATGATATGTCAAATAATATTGAGTTTGAAAATAAAGTTAATTTTATAAAAAACAAAATTAATCCACAAACTTAATGTGTATATGATGTAAATATAATGTGTATATATTTTTAGTTTAAAATTTAATAATTTTAGTATGTTTATAAAGTGCTATTTATTAACATATAAAATCATCAATATTCACATATATTTATTTAATAAAAATCCTTTATTTTAAAGGCTTTTTGGCATTTTCCACATATTTACATCTATTAATACTAATACAACTAATTTCTTTTATTATTATATTTATTATTTTTCATTTTTTCTGAGAAAGGAATTATCAACATGAGAATTTTATGTAAAAAATCTGATTTACTTAATGGTCTTACAATAGTATCAAAAGCAGTACCAAGTAAAACTACTATGTCTATTCTTGAATGTATATTAGTTGATTCAACTAATGGAAATATTAAGTTAACAGCTAATGATATGGAACTTGGAATTGAAACTGTAATTGAAGGTCAGATTGTTGAAAAAGGTATTGTTGCTATTGATGCAAAGATTTTCCTTGAGATTGTAAGAAAATTACCTGACAGTACAGTAAGTATTGATACAGATGATGATTATAAAACATACATTAAATGTGAAAAGTCTAAATTTACTATTATAGGTAAATCAGGAGAAGATTTTTCTTATTTACCACAGGTAGCTAAAAATAATCCTGTTATATTATCTCAGTATTCACTTAAAGATGTTATCAGACAGACTATATTCTCTATTGCTGAAAATGATAGTAATAAGATTATGGCAGGTGAACTTTTTGAAATAAATGATAATAAATTAAGAGTTGTTTCTCTTGATGGTCATAGAATTT
>JAKSUK010000012.1 GCA_024409095.1 Clostridium sp. | reverse complement strand
TTTAAAAGTTTTTCTATTTCATATCTTGCAGTTTCACCAATTTTCTTTAATACTGTTCCATTTTTCCCTATTATTATTCCTTTATGTGATGTTTTTTCACATATTAAATCTACTTCAATATGATATGTTCCTCTTTCGTTTTGTTTCATTTGTATTATATCTACAGCTATACCATGTGGTACTTCATCTCTTAAGTTTCTTAAAGCTTTTTCTCTTACTATTTCTGAAACTATAAATCTTTCTTGTACATCTGTTATCATATCTTCTGGATAGAATTGTGGACCTTCTGGAAGATTTTGAACCATAAGGTCAATTAAAGTATCAACATTTTTTCCTCTTAAAGCTGATATTGGTATAATTTCCTTAAAATCATATTCCTTTGAATACATATCAAGAGTTTTTGCTACTCTTTCATGAGTATTTTCATCTACCTTATTTACAACTAAGAATACTGGAGCATTTTGTGCTTTTAATGCTTCAATAATAAATTTATCACCTTTACCAATTTCATCACATGGATTAATAAGGAATAAAACTAAGTCTACTTCTTTAATAGAATCTTTTGCTGAGTTTACCATGTATTCACCTAATTTATGCTTAGGTTTATGTATACCTGGAGTATCAACAAATACTATTTGATAATTATCTCCAGTAAGTATCGTTTGTATATTATTTCTAGTTGTTTGCGGCTTATTAGATACTATAGATAGTTTTTCACCCATTATTTTATTTGTTAATGTTGACTTTCCAACATTTGGTCTTCCTACAATTGTTACAAATCCTGATTTAAACATCATTTCCTCCTATTTGCTTAAGTTTCTTCTTGAAACTTTTTATACTAATACATCTTTTATTGAACTTTATTATATACTATTTCCTTAATTTATTACAGTTTAAATATTGTAAATACTAATAATGTCAGTAAAACACCTAAAAGTCCACCAACTATTACTTCAAAAACAGAATGAACTTCTGAATCTACCCTACTTTGAGCAGTTATAAATGCCATAATATAAGCTAATATTATACATATAGGTTTTTCAGTTATAAGAGATATTGCTGTTGATAATGAAAATGCAAGTGCACTATGCCCACTTGGCATTCCTCCTTTAAGTGGAGTCCCTTCGCCAAAAATTGCTTTAACTATAACTGTTGTTATTATTACTATAACAAGCGCTATAAATATCATATATGGCTCAGATTTTTTAACTTTATGAACAATCTCATAAGAAAATTGTGATAACTTATCCCAAAAAACTATGTAACCAACTAAAACTGCATTTATTGCAGTAATTAGAACTGCTCCTGCTGCTGTATTCTTTGCTACTTTTGATAATGGATGATAAAAATTTGTATTTAAATCAACAACTGCCTCAATAGCTGTATTAACCATTTCAGCAGCAATAACCATGGTTATTGTAATTGCTAAAGCTAAAAACTCAACCTTGGATATATCTAAAAAAAAACATACACCCAATACTAGTACAGCAGCTACTAAATGAATTTTCATATTTCTTTGTGTTCTAGCAGCATCAACAATTCCATTTATTGCATGATTAAAACTTTCCAGCATTTTCTTCATTCCCATTAATTCTTCAACTCCCTAAATATCTATCTTGAAATTTTTAATTCTCCTAGTATCTCTTCTTCCCTTTTTCTCATAATTATTTTATCATCTTCTTCCATATGATCGTATCCTAGAAGATGTAATATTGAATGTACTACTAAATATGATACTTCCCTTTTATATGAATGGTTATATTCCTCACTTTGTTCTAATGCTCTTTCTAAGGATAAAACTATATCACCTAAAACTAGTTCATCTCCATCTAAAAAAGTTTCATCAAAATTATAATCTATATAAACATCTTTAAATACCTTCTTATTAGGATAATCTAACATAGGGAATGATAGTACATCTGTCGCTCTATCAATATTTCTTGTCTCTTCGTTTATTTCTCTAATTTCATCATTATCTACAAATAGTAATGAAATTTGATAATTGCATTTTACCCCTTCTTTTTTTAATACAAAATCACATACATCTTCTAATGAATGAATAAATTCTTCATTAACATTTAATTTTTCTTGTCTATTATCAGTATAAATCATTCTAAAACTCCTTTATGTATAATCTTTTAAAAAACATAAATAAATAAGAAGGTTTTCACCTTCTCATCTATTTTTCTTCTTTAGGATACTCTACTCTTTTATGATAAAGTCCATTTAAAACTTTTAAAAAGCATTTCTTTATAGTAGCAATATCTTTTAAAGTTAGTTCACAGTCATATAATTGATGAGAATTTAACTTATCACTAATGATATTATTAACCATATCTTCTATTTTTTCAGTAGTTGGTTCTTTAATTGAACGTACTGCTGCTTCAACACTATCTGCCAACATTACTATCCCAGCTTCTCTTGAACTTGGAATTGGTCCGTCATATCTAAAATCCTCTTTCTTAACATCATCTGGATTATCTGCATTTTTCTTTGCTGTAAAGTAAAAGTATTTTACCAAAGTAGTTCCATGATGTTCTAATATTACATCTTTAATAACTTTAGGTAATTTATATTCATCAGCTAATTCGCCACCATCTTTTACATGAGAAATAATAAGTGATGCACTTAAATTTGGATTTATCCTATTGTGTGGATTATCTTGACCAATTTGGTTTTCACCAAAGAAAAGTGGCCTTATTATCTTTCCAATATCATGATAATATGCTCCAACCCTTACAATTGCAGAATTAGCATTTATCTCTTCAGCTGCTACTTCAGCTAAGTTAGCTACCATTATGCTATGATGATATGTTCCTGGAGCTTCCATAAGAAGCCTTTTTAACAATGGATTATTGGGATTTGCTAATTCTAGCAAACTCATATTAGTAGTTATATTAAAACTTGATTCTAAAAACGGCAACATACCTACAGCAAGAATTCCCGATACAATTGAACTTATCCCTGCAAATCCTGCATTTTTTAATATTACACTTATATCACTTGATAAAAGCATTCCAGTTGTAAAAACTACTATAGATGCTACTATTCCTACATATACTGTTGAATATAATATATCATTTCTTTGGTTAGCTTTTTTTAATGTATTCACTACAACTATTATGCTTAATATTGACATAAGAATAAATTGTGGATTAAACTCTACTATTATACTTACTAAAATTAAATTTATTATATTTATTAAAAGTGATATCCTATAATTTATCAATACTGCCATAATTATTGGTACACATGAAATTGGAATTATAAAAATAGAAATCTTTCTTAAGCTAAAGCATAAAATAAGCGTTATTATATTAAGTAATAAAATTAAAATAGATATTTTATAATTTTGTTCTACTTCTTTCTTTATTATGAAATACTCCAATATAAAAACAGTTATAACTAAAATACCTATAATTATATAAGTGACAAGTGAGCCTCTCCACATATAATCTCCAACTATACCTAATTCAGTTAGTATTTGTATCTGTTTTTCTGTAATTGGTTCCCCTTCTTTAACTATTGTCTGATTTTTTTTAATCATTACCTTTTCAACTGATTTGAGTGCTTCCTTAATTAATTCTTCTCTCTTTTCAGTATCTTCTACATAATTAGGCTTTATCTCATTATTAATCATTTCAATTATAATAGATTTAATATTTTCATCTATTTGAGCATTCAGTATTTTTTCTTTTGCTACCTCTTTAGCAGATTCTAAATTCTTATCATTATCTTCAGATATATTATCTGCATAAATAGTATCCAATATATTTAACATCATTCTTTGAATTTCTGTATCTTTTTCTACTGATAAACCTAGTAAAGCTTTATATTGTGTATCGCTAAGTGTAAATTTTCCAAGTTTCTTTAATGATGTTATCTTTAACACTTCATCATCTTCACTACTTTTTAAATTAATTAATTTATTAAAGAAATCTGTTATATTTTGAGATGCTTCTATTTTTACATCAGTTTTTAAAGAAAACTGTTTAGGTACCAATTCACGTGCTTCATTTTCTTTTACTTTAGTCGCTTCTTCATCTACAATATCTCGTGTAGCCTTAATATCTTCACTAGCTATATCTCCTTTAACCAAATTATATTTTTTAGGAGTTACAGAAGTTAATAAAATAAAATAAGTAATAAAGATAAGTATAGAAAATATAAAAATCTTCTTCCAATTTTTTTTATTATTTTGTTTTTTCATCATTTAAATCACCTTCTCATCCTTTAGTAGACTTAATATTCTACAACCTCATCACTTACTATATTTTGTTCTACAACAAAAATAACTTTTACATTTAAGTATTCATCATCAATTTTTTCTTTTGTGACTATTTTATCTACAATTTTACCATCTCTTTTTAAGCCCTTAGAAAGTGATTTTTCTAAAGTATCTAAAACCAAATTAACTCCTTCATTTTCAGTCATTTCAATGGTAGATGCTATTCTTTCATAATATATCACTTCATTAAATATTCTGCCACTCTTTTCTATTTTATCATACTTTTCAAATTCTTTTGTAGATTTTTTAAGATATATTTTCTTATTAAATAATTCTATATATATATCAGAATCTTTATTTCCACTTCTCTTATATTCAGTTCCTGATATTTTAATGTTCATTTCTTTTTCATAAAATGTATTAGCAATTACTATTCCACTTGGTATTACTACATACTCTCCACCTTGATTACCATCTATACCTTCAATAATCACTGTCCCCTTCTTTACTATATCATTATTTTTTACAGCAGCCCTTCCTGAATAAGTATAAATTCTCTTTATTTGTCCATCCATATCAGCTACAAGATTGCCATACTTACCTTCATCTTCTACTGGTGGATTTACTTTTTCATTAATTATAACCTTCAATGTTGAACCTTCAGTCCTTACCTTTATCCATAAAATTTCAGAATTTAAACTCTCTAATCTTTTTTCTATCTCTTTTTCATTTAACGAACCTTTCCTAACACCTGGAGATACCCCTATTTTCTTAAGCTGTTCTCTTATTTCAAATGGAGTTACATTTTTTCCTACACTTATATCTATAGCCCATATATATGTCGATAAAAAATATATAATTGCAAAAAATATTACTACAGCTATTACTATTGAATATCTTTTCTTCATTTTTTCTAGCAAAAATATAGGGCCCTTTCCTTCTAAAACCCTTATCTTACCACCTACAGAGTGTACTATTTCGCAAAGCCTTTGATAATTTACATAATCAATTTCTAACCTTAAAGTGGTTATATTTATCTTTTTAACTTTGCTTATTGGTATATTTTGAAGCCATAATATATTAAGAATTTTCTCTGTATCTTTTACTAGTATTTCAACTTTTATTTTTCCTTTCTTTATAACTTCCATACCTGTAGTATCACTCCCCATATCCTATATAATCAAAGTATCCACTTATAATTAAAGTTGAAGTGGCTATATAAAGTATTTCAAATGAACTTCCTTTTATTATCAATGGCTCAAGACTTGTTTTTATTTTTATTTCGCTTTTTTCAAAAACAAGTATTCCCTTATGATTTTCAATAGTTATTTCATTACGTCCAATTACAGTAATCCTCGGTACATCTAAAATAATCTCCTTAGGCATTTCTAATTTATCTACTAAAACCTTTTTTCCTCTTTTTAGCTTATTCTCCATGAAACCTCTCCTAAAATAAATATTCCTTCAATGTACTTTATGTTTATGTAACTAATAAAATCACAATCTTATATAAAAAGTATATTGTAAAAATTTCTGAATTTTTAGCATAGCAAAAAAGGACTCAATATAATTGAGTCCTTTAAATATTCAATATTATTATCTAATTATTCAACTTATAGCATTAACCTATATTAACTATAGTCTCTAATCAACTCATGATATAAGCTTATCTATCCTTCAATGCTATCTTGCCCATTTTAGTAGCTAAGCTTTTTTACGACTGTAAAATTTATCTTCTTTAAAAATGCTGAGGAAGGTACTTCGTAAAATATATTGCTATATTAAACATTCCCTTTTTGAAGTCTAGCAAAAATTCAATTATTGAATGCTATTATCGTCTTAAGCGTAATATATAGACAAAAATAGTTTAGATTATAATTAAAATTCTATTTAAGGCTTACTGCTATAAATTTTACTTTTGATAATCAACTGTAAAAAACAAATTAATCAAATACTACTTGAACTTTCTCTTTCTTGCAGCTTCTGATTTCTTCTTTCTTTTAACGCTTGGTTTTTCATAGTGTTCTCTCTTTCTAACTTCTGAAAGAACTCCAGCTCTTGCACATTTTCTTTTAAATCTTCTTAATGCACTTTCAAGTGTTTCGTTTTCTCCAACTTTGATTTCTGACATCTATTATCCCTCCCTCCGCTAGCTCAATTTAGTCCGATAAACTAAAGCTACGGGCTTAATAACACACTTTACATTATACTATAGTTTAAGTTAAAATGTCAATAAAATTTGTTTTGCTATTAACCTGGTGGCCACTTCATATTTCTTGCGCCTAACACATGGAAATGCATATGTCCTACTGTCTGACCTCCATGTTCTCCACAATTATTTACTATTCTATAGCCCGTTTCATTAATTTTTAACTCTCTTGCTATTTTATTAATAACAATAAAGATATGTGAAACAACTTCTGCATTTTCTTCTGTTATATCATTAGCACTAGAAATGTGCTCTTTTGGTATAACTAAAAAATGAATTGGAGCCTCTGGACTAATATCATAAAAAGCTAATACCTTTTCATCTTCATATATTTTTTTTGAAGGTATTTCACCTTTTATAATTTTACAAAAAATACAATCGTTCATAAATTTCACCACCTTTCAAGATTTTTTAATTATAATAAATCTCCAATAGCATATTCACCATTTGCTTTTTCAATCTTTATATCTACTATTTTACCAGTTATATCTGCTGCCATACAATCAATTTCAACTTTTATATAATTTCTTGTATATCCTTCAAATATATTTGGTCTATCTTTTAATTCTTTTTCAACTAAAATGTCCATTTCTCTTCCTACAAACTTTTCAATAAAGTCATTTTCATTTTTATTGCTAAGTTCAATTAAAAGCTTACTTCTTTCATCTTTAATCTTTCCATCAATTTGATTAGGCATATCTGCTGCCTTTGTACCTTTTCTTGGACTATATTTAAATACATGTGTTTTTGTAAGCTTTATATCTTGTAAGAATTTATATGTTTCATTAAATTCCTCTTCAGTTTCTCCAGGGAATCCAACAATCACATCTGTAGAAATAGATACATCTGGTAGAGCTTTTCTTATGTTTTCTACAGCCATTTTATACTCCTCAGCTGAGTATCTTCTATTCATTCTCTTTAACACTGTATTACATCCACTTTGAAGAGATAAATGGAAGTGAGGACATAATTTCTTGAAGCCTTTAATTTTTTCAATATTTTCCTCACTAAAGAATCCTGGTTCTAATGAACCTATTCTTATTCTTTCTATACCGTCAATAGCTTCAATATCCTCAATTATAGTAAGAAGATTTACATTACCTTCTAAATCAAGTCCATATGATGCTGTATGTATACCTGATAAAATTACTTCTTTAAATCCATTAGCTGCTAATTCTTTTACTTCTGCTATAACCTTATTAGGATCTTTTGAACATACAGAACCTCTTGCATATGGTATTGTACAGAAAGTACAGAATCTATTACATCCATCTTGTATTTTTAAGAAAGCTCTTGTTTTATCTTGATATTCTTCTATCTTTAAATCTTCAAACTTTTTATTTTTAAGCACACCTTCTACATGAATTTGAAGCTGACCTTCTTCTTTAGCCTTATTTACATAATAAACTACGTCACCCTTATTACGTGTTCCAAGAACTACATCAACACCTTCTATTGCTGATACTTCTTTAGGAGATATTTGTGAGTAACACCCTACAGCTGCTATTATAGCTTCAGGATTACTTCTTCTAGCTCTACTTATAATTTGTCTTGATTTTTTATCTCCCATATTAGTAACAGTACAAGTATTTATTACATATACATCAGCAAATTTATCAAAATCTACAACTTCATAACCTTCTCTAATAAATTTTTCAGCCATTGCTTCTGACTCATAAAAATTAACTCTGCACCCTAAAGTAGCAAATGCAACTTTCATTAAATAATTCCTCCTAAATCTCCAAGCTCATATTGAATTAATGAAGCTGCTGTAAACCCAGCAGTTTCTGTTCTTAAAATCCTATTTCCTAAAGTAACTATATGAGCTCCTATTTCTTTCAGTTTTAATATCTCATCTTCCTCAATTCCACCTTCAGGGCCAATAAATATTCCTACTTCATTAATTTCATTTAATGCAGTATTTTCTTTTCTTAATTTATTAATTAATGATTTTATACCAAAGCTTTCTGCATTTTCATAAGGTACAATTATTAAATCTAATTTCTTCATATCTTCTAATGCATCTACAAAGCTTATTGGCTCTAATACCTTAGGAACTATGCTTCTTTTACTTTGCTTTGCTGCTTCTAAAGCTATTCTATTAAGTCTATCTAGCTTTTTAAATTCACCTTTTAGCTTTACATCAACTCTTGAAGTTATTACTGGTATAAAATCGCTCATTCCTAATTCTGTTCCTTTTTGCACTATTAAATCCATCTTTTGTGCCTTAGGAAGCCCTTGGTATAAATGTATCTTAACAGGACTTTCATTGTTTATATCTAGCTTTTCAAGTATTTCAAATTCAACTTCTTGTTTACTAGTAGAGCTTATTGCTGCAATGTATTCACAACCTTCACAATCATTTAAAACAACCTTTTCCCCTGCTTCTATTCTTAAAACCTTAATAATATGTTTAACATCTTCACCTATTATTTTGGCTATATTTTCATTTATTAATTCTTTAGGTGTAAAAAATTTATGCATTTTCCTTAGCTCCTATAAACTATTTTAATTTAGCTACTATACAATTCCATTCTCCATCTCTGTTCTTTTCTATAACTTCAAATCCTGTAGCTTCTAGCTTTTCACATACCATATCGACTCTATCATGAATTATTCCTGATGTTATAAATATACCATTATCCTTTAATACTCTCTTAACATCATCAGTTAATATACATACTATTTCTGCTAATATATTGGCAACAACAACATCTGCCTTACCATCTATTACTTCTACTAAATTTCCTTCTAATACTTCTATGTTATTTAAGTTATTGTATGCTACATTTTCTTTTGATGATTCAACTGCAACTGGATCTAAATCTACCCCAACTGATAATTTTGCTCCTAATTTAGCTGCTGCAATTGCTAGTATTCCTGAACCACATCCTACGTCAAATACTGTAGCATCTTCATTAACATATCTTTCTAATGCTTGTATGCACATTCTTGTTGTTTCATGAGTTCCTGTACCAAAAGCCATACCTGGATCTAATTCAATAACTAATTCATCATTCTTTGGCTCATATTCTTCCCATATTGGTTTAACTACTATTCTTTCTCCAACTAAAACTGGCTTATAGTATTGTTTCCAAGTATCAGCCCAATCTTTTTCATATTTGACTTCACTTTCAACCTTACCTTCACCAACATTTATTCCTAATTCTTTTATTTCATTAACCTTTTGCTCTATATATGTAACTATTTCTTCAACATTATCCTCTTCTGAAAAATAACCCTTTACTACTGCTGCTTCTCCTCTATGTTCTAAAACATTAATATCTGCAAAATCCCAAGTTAAAGGTCCTTGTTCTCTACCTAATATATCGTTAGGGTCTTCTATTGCAACTCCCTTACAATCTAATCCATAAAATATTCCTGATATTGGTTCTAAAGCCTCACTTATTGTTATGACTCTAACTTCTACCCAAGTTCCATTCATCTATATCATCCTTTCTTATTTTTAAATCATGACTAATACTTTATTTTACACGTTATGACAAATAAAGTCCACCCTATTATAAGCTACTTTTAACACAAAATAATAAAGGCTTAATTACAATCTTATTTATAATTAAACCTTTTATACTTTATTTATTATATTGCAAAATTATAAACTTTGTCTTTATACCTTGCTCTGTAAACATTCTTTCATGCTCTGTAACTACATTTCCTTCAAATCCACTATTATGTAAATCTCTCGTAATGAATTTTGTTTCTAAATTACATTCCTTAAAATACTCTAAAGATTCATTAAATAGTTCTTCATCATCTGTCTTAAACCAAATTTCTGAACCATCCTTTAGAAATTTCTTATAATTTTCAATTTGTCTAGGATGAGTAAGTCTTCTTTTTTTATGTCTATCCTTTGGCCATGGATTGCAAAAATTAATATATATTCTGCTTATTTCATCACCATCACCTAACATATTATCAATTATAGCAATTTCTTGTGACATTAAGGCAACATTATCTATTTGGTGTCCTTTTTTTTCATAAGCTGCTTCAATATTTCTCTTAGCTAATACTAAAACTTCATCTTTAATATCTATAGTAATATAGTTTATATCTGGATTTTCTGAGCCATGAACCGCCATGAATGTTCCTTTTCCACATCCTAGTTCCATGTATATAGGCTTATCATTACCAAAAAATTCTTTCCATCTCCCTTTATACTCACTTGGATTTTGTATAAAGAACTTACACGCCTCTAATTCTGGTCTAGCCCAAGGCTTTTTACGCATTCTCATATTTTTTTCACTCCAACTTCATCTATAATTAGTAAATTAATTTTAACTCTTATTACAAATTAATTATACAGATTTATTGGCTTATTTCAACAGCAAAAGAAAGCTAGCTCTTATAAAATATTCCTAAGCACTAGAAATATAAAGCTAGCTTCCTATATATTTTATTTTTAGTTATTATATTTTTCTACTAAAGCTTTAAAATCATCATTATTAGTCTTTATATACTCTATAAAGCCTATATTATTATCTTTTAACATATTAGATAGCTCTAAAATAAATTTAGGTATATCTCTTCCTAAAATTTCTCCATATTTTTCTGCTAATCTAGCTTCCTTTTTTTTATAACTTCCATCAATGTATAATTCAAAAGATTCTAAAAGTTGTCCATCCACTCTCTTCATCTTACCCATGAATCCTATAGCTCCAATTTCATGTACTCCACAAGAATTTCCGCAGCCAGAGAAATATACTTTTGGAAGATATTCAGTTGCTCCGTTATTTTCCTTCACATAAGAAATCATTTCTCTTAAAGAAGCCTGGCTATCACATACACCAATTTGACATGTTGGAACACCTATACATGAAACACTTTGTTCAAAATCATTTTCTCCACCCATGCCTTTAGTAATTTCTAATACATCTTTTGCTTCATTACCATTAAGATTTCTGAAGTATACTCCTTCTGTCATAGATAGTCTTATTTCTGGTGCTTCACATGTTTCTAATGTCATTATTATTTCTTTTAGATTTTCAAGAGTTATTTGCCCTCCTACTGGATGTAAATATACACTGTATAAGCCTTCTTGCTTTTGCTCAATTAATCTGCTATCGCTAATGTCAACTTTTACACCTTTTTTAGTATATTTAACTTCTTCGCACTCTAAATCTAAACCACCTTTAGCTTTTGCTGCTTCTACATGTTTCTTAAAGCATTCTATGAACCCTTCTTCTCCTAATTTATCAACTATATATCTTACTCTTGCTTTACCTTTATTTTCATAATTACCTTCAGCAACAAATAAGTCAACCATTCCTTGAACATAATATAAAACTTCATTTGGTTTTATAAGTTCTGGATAAATTAAAGCAACCTTAGGATTTCTTCCTAATCCACCACCAGCATAAACTCTAAAATATTTTTCTCCATCTTTATTTACAGCCATGAATCCTAAATCTTGTACAGTACAGTGTGCTGTATCTTCTGCAGAATTAGAAAATGATACTTTTAATTTTCTTGGTAAATGATATGAAGTAATTCTGTTCATGAAATAATTTCCACATTCTATAGCATATTGAGTTACATCAAATGCTTCATTTTTATCTACACCAGATAAAGGAGATAATGCAACATTTCTAGGATAATTACCACCAGCACCTCTTGTGAAGATATTATAATGTAGAGCTTCTTCCATTAAGTTACATATATCATCCATAGATAATCCATGATATTGAATAGCTTGACGTGTTGTAAAATGAAGGCCTCCTAATTTATATTTTTCAGCCCATTCGTACATTTTCTTTAATTGATCTAATGCTATAACTCCAGAAGGTATTCTAAGTCTAATCATGAACTCTTCTTGATTTCTATGAGCATATACTCCAAAACCACCTGAAATACCCTTAAAATCCATCTTTGATATATTTTTGTTTAAAAATTCATATCCTTTTTCTTTAAAAGGCTTTATTTCACTTAATAGTTCTTTTTTCATTTCTTCCATTGTGTCACCTCACACTATTGCTTACTATTTTTAATATTCCTTCTTATGTAAACAAATATTCAAAATATATTATATCTATAAGTTCCATGTATATCTACAATTAATCCAATTCAAATTTTTAATGGAATATATTTATTATTTAAATATCTAAAATATATTTAAATTTTATAAACTTATTTATGAAAACCTTAAAGTCATTAACAAAATAAAAAAGCCAAACGCTTAAAGCGAAAGGCTTTTTTAATTATGAATTATGAGTGATGAATAATGAATTGTAGTGAGTTTTATCACTAATTCATCATTGATAATTCATAACTCATCATTTTACTTTTTAAAAATGTTTTTAAATCCTTTTTTGTGTGGAATTTCAACATTATCTGGTTCTTCTCCACAAGCTTCCATAAATGCTTTTAAAGCTTCTATTTGCTTTTCATTTAAGTTCTTAGGAATTTCAACTACAACTTTTACGTATTGATCTCCTCTTCCAGAACCATTTACTCTTGGAACTCCTTTTCCTTTTAATCTGAAAAGTGTTCCTGATTGTGTTCCTGATGGAACAGTATATTTAACATCACCATCTACTGTAGGTACTGTTATTTCACATCCTAGTGCAGCTCTAGACATAGATATATGAGTATCTATATATATATCATTTCCACGTCTATCAAATTTACTAGATCTAGAAACATTGATTCTTACATATATATCCCCTGGAGGTCCTCCGTTAACACCATGCTCACCTTGTCCTCTAAGTGGTAATACATTTCCAGTATCAACACCAGCTGGTATCTTAACAGTTATCTTTCTGCTCTTTCTTATTTTACCTTTTCCTGAACATGAATGACATGGTTCTTCAACTACAGTTCCTTTACCTCCACATCTATCACATGTAGATGTAGTTACAAAGCTTCCTAATGGAGTTTGTCTTTGAACTCTTACCTGTCCTGAACCATTACATGTTGGACATGTTTTTGGAGATGTTCCAGGTTTAGCTCCTGACCCATGACACTCTTCACAGTTTTCATTTCTATTTATTGTGATTTCTTTTTCAACACCAAATACAGCTTCTTCAAATGTTAAATTTATAGTATACTCTAAATCAGCACCTTTAACTGGTCCATTTCTTCGTCTTCTTGATGAACTTCCGCCACCACCAAAGAAACTTTCAAAAATATCTCCAAATCCACCCATATCATTGAAGTCAAAACCACCAAATCCACCTGCTCCAAATCCACTTCCATCAAAGTCAGCTGATCCAAATTGATCATATCTTGCTTTCTTTTCAGGATCAGAAAGTACTTGATAAGCTTCATTTATCTCTTTAAATTTAGCTTCTGCTTCTGCATTCCCTTGATTTTTATCAGGATGGTATTTAATAGCTAGCTTTCTAAAGGCTCTTTTTATTTCATCTTCACTTGCTCCCTTTTGAAGACCAAGCACTTCATAATAGTCTTTACTTGCCATCTACAAATGTCACCACCTTATTACAAATTTACCTTTATATAATAACATTATTATACTAATAATTAAATACTATACTTTTAAAAAGGGAAGACGACTTTTGTCTTCCCTCTAAATTAATTTAATTATTTGTCATCTTTAACTTCAAAGTCAGCATCTACTACATTGTCATCGTGAGCTGCACCAGTACCTGCATTTGCTCCACCCATGTTGTTTGGATCAAATCCTTCTGCACCTTGTTCTCCACCAGCTTGTGCATACATCTTAGAAGATATAGCATAGAATTCTTGATTTAATTCTTCCATAGCTTTCTTAATACCTTCTAAATCTTCACTATCTTTTATAGCTTTTAATACATCTAATTTAGCTGTAACTTTTGCTTTATCATCATCAGATACTTTATCTCCTAATTCTTCTAAAGCTTTTTCAGTTTGATATACTACTTGGTCAGCATTATTCTTAACTTCGATGTTTTCTTTTCTCTTCTTATCTTCTTCAGCAAATCTTTCTGCTTCTTTTACTGCCTTTTCTACTTCTTCATCTGAAAGGTTAGTTGAAGCAGTAATTGTGATGTTTGCTTCTTTTCCTGTTCCCTTATCTAAAGCTGAAACTTTAACTATACCATTTGCATCTATATCAAATGTTACTTCTATTTGTGGGATTCCTCTTGGAGCTGGAGCAATTCCTGATAAAGTAAATCTACCTAAAGTTTTGTTATCAGCTGCCATTTGTCTTTCACCTTGAACTACGTGAATTTCAACTGATGTTTGACCATCTGCTGCTGTTGAGAACACTTGGCTCTTCTTAGCTGGAATAGTTGTATTTCTTTCGATTAATGGTGTAGCTATACCACCCATTGTTTCTATACCTAATGTAAGTGGTGTAACATCTAATAATAATACGTCTTTAACTTCTCCAGTTAATACACCTGCTTGTATTGCAGCACCTACAGCTACACATTCATCAGGGTTAACTCCCTTAGATGGTTCTTTTCCTGTAAAGTTCTTAACTGCTTCTTGAACAGCTGGTATTCTTGTTGATCCACCAACTAATATAACTTTGTCTATTTGGCTAATTGAAAGTCCTGCATCTGATAAAGCTTTCTTCATTGGCTCAATAGTTCTTTGAACTAAATCGTGAGTTAATTCGTTGAATTTAGCTCTAGTTAAGTTTAAATCTATATGTTTTGGACCTGTTGCATCAGCAGTGATGAATGGTAAGTTAATGTTTGTTTGCATTGAAGATGATAATTCAATTTTAGCTTTTTCAGCTGCTTCTTTTAATCTTTGAAGAGCCATCTTATCATTTCTTAAATCAATACCATTTTCTGCTTTGAATGTTTCAGCTATATAATCCATAACTGCGTTATCGAAGTCATCTCCACCAAGCTTAGTATCTCCATTTGTTGATAATACTTCAAATACACCATCACCAAGTTCTAGTATAGATACGTCAAATGTACCACCACCTAAGTCATATACGAATATCTTTTCGCTGTGGTCTGTTTTATCTAATCCATAAGCAAGTGAAGCTGCTGTTGGTTCATTTATTATTCTTAATACTTCTAATCCTGCTATTCTACCAGCATCTTTAGTTGCTTGTCTTTCAGCATCATTGAAGTAAGCTGGAACTGTTATAACTGCTTGAGTTACTGGTTCACCTAAATAGCTTTCAGCATCAGCTTTAATTTTTTGAAGAATCATTGCTGATATTTCTTGTGGTGAATATACTTTGTCATCTATATGAGTTTTGTGATCTGTACCCATTTCTCTTTTAATTGAAATTATTGTATGATCTGGATTAGTAATCGCTTGTCTTTTAGCTACTTGACCTACTAATCTTTCTCCGTTAGCTTGGAATGAAACTACTGATGGAGTAGTTCTTGCTCCTTCTGAGTTAGCTATTACAACTGGTTCTCCCCCTTCCATAACTGCTACACATGAATTTGTTGTACCTAAGTCAATACCTATAATTTTTCCCATAATATTGTCCTCCTAAATTTCTATCTATTATAATTAAACTAATTTGCTACTTTTACCATTGAGTATCTTATTACTTTGTCACCTTTTTTGTATCCTTTTAAAAATACTTCAGCAACAACATTTTTATCTAAATTTTCATCTTGAACATGCATTACTGCTTGATGAAGATTAGGGTCAAATCCTTCTTCAACACTTATTTCTTCAACTCCAAGTTTTTCAAGTGAAGTTTGGAATCCTTTGATAGTCATTTCAATTCCCTTTTTCAAATCTTCAACACTTCCATCAACAGCTAAAGCTCTTTCAAGATTATCCACTGTTGGAATAACTTCTTTTAATACATCTGTACATGCATCTGCATATATGCCTTCTTTTTCTTTAGCAGTTCTCTTTCTAAAGTTTTCATATTCAGCTGTAACCCTTAATAATCTATCTTTAAATACTTCAACTTCTTTTGAAAGTTTATCATTTTCTTCTTTTAACTTTTTAACTAAAGCTAAATCATTTTCTTCATTGCTTTCAGCTTCAGTAGCTTCTTCGTTAACTTCCTCATTAATTTCTTCTGTAGCATCTGTTTCTTCAATGATTTCTTCATTTAAATCTTTATTTTCTTCCATTAAATACACCTCTTCTCACATTACTCAAGACTCTGATTTCTCAAACTTTTATTTAGTTCTTTTATTACTTGAGCCATTATTGAAATCACCTTAGAATAATTAATTCTTTGTGGTCCAATTAAGCCTATATTACCAATTGGTCTTCCACCTAAACAATACTCTGCTGTTATTACAGAACAATCTTTTGCCTCTGGAATATAATTTTCATCACCAATCTTTATTGTAATATCGCCACTTGGCTCTAATAATTCAATCACGCAATCTTTATTACTTATAAGTTGAAGCATGTCTTTAACCTTTTCAATATCGTTATATTCTGCATAATTAAAAAGATTTGTAGTCCCCTCAACCAATAAATCTGATTTTGTACTTTCGTTTAAACTCTTATATAGAGCTGGAAGTATTGCATTAAATAAATCATCAAACCCTTTAAGTTCTTCTTTTATTTCATTAATTACCTGTAGATTTATTGCATCTATTGTCAGATTCTTTAACTTAATATTAAGAACTTGGCTAATTCTATCTAATTCACTCTCCATAGGCATATGTGATACTCTTATTCTATGATTTTTTATAAATCCACTATCTGTAACTATGACAGCTATTATATTAGATTTATCAATACCCATAAGTTGTATTGATATTATCCTACTTCTTTTCATTGAAGGAGTTTCTACTATACAAGTTAAATTAGTTAACTCTGATAATAGCACACATGCTTCTTTTAATACCTTATCCACTTCATACATAGCTGAATTAATGATATACTCTTTAATTCTAAGTTCTTCTTCTGTAGTAAGTTGCTCCCTCTGCATCAACTGGTCTACATATAATCTATATCCCTTACTAGAAGGAATTCTACCTGCTGATGTATGAGGTTGCTCTAAATATCCCATTTCCTCTAAGTCAGCCATTTCATTCCTAATAGTGGCAGATCCTATACCTAAATCGTATTTTTTAGCTATTGTTCTTGATCCAACAGGTTCACCTGTCACAATATAGTCGCTTATAATGGCTTGGAGTATTTTAATTTTTCTTTCATCAATAGCCAATATCATCACCCCTATTGTTAGCACTCACTATTATCGAGTGCTAATGACTACAATATCAATATATTCTTATTCGCTTTATTTGTCAATTTAATATTTTCTCATATTCTGTCACCTATTATTTTTTATTCAAAATAATTTTACTTATCTCTTTTTTTCTTTAAATTACTTCCATTTACTATTTAATATGTTTTTCTAATATAAAATCTGACATAACCTCATTTGCTAAGCTTATTCCTTTTAATGTTAGGGATAACTTATCATCTTTTAATTTAAGAAGATCTCTTTTAATATTCTTCTCTATTATATTTCCATATATACTATCTATATCTGTGTTAAACTTTTGTTTAAATTCCATCTTACTTATGCCTTCATTAAGTCTTA
>JAKSUK010000119.1 GCA_024409095.1 Clostridium sp. | reverse complement strand
GGCATATACATATTGCTCCTAAAACATATTTATTATTTGCTACACCAATCTTAAAGATTGAAACATTATCTGATCTTGCTGGTAATGTTTGAAATATTCTACTTAAGGTAATAGTTGAAAATGCCATTGCTGCACCTAAGACAGGTGAAACCTTATTACCTAAGTATTGTGAGAAAATAACAGCAATGCTTATTATTATTCCTCTTATCAAAATAACTGCACTAGTTCCTCCCTGCAATATTCCTTCATTAATATCTCTTGGTGGTTTATTCATAGTATCAGGCTCTGCAGCTTCAAAAGCTAATGCAATAGCTGGTAAAGAGTCATTAATAAGATTAATGAATAAAAGCTGTAAAGTAGTAAATGGATTTTCCCAATTCATCACTACAGCAAATACTATTGCTATAATGGCTGCAAGGTTTCCTGCTAAAAGATAGGTAATAGATTTTTTTATATTACTATATACTGTTCTTCCTATTTCTATAGCATTGACAATGGTTGCAAAGTTATCATCAGTTAATACCATCGCTGCTGCATCCTTGGCAACATCAGTTCCACTTCCCATACCAATACCTATATTGGCCTGTTTAAGTGCTGGCGCATCATTAACTCCATCACCAGTCATGGCTGTAACCTTACCTTTTTCCTGCCATGCCTTCACTATCCTTATCTTATTTTCTGGTGAAACTCTTGCATACACAGTAATATGTTCTAACTGTTCACTTAATTCCTTTTCGCTTAAAGCATCTAATTCTTGACCTGTTAATGCCTTATCACCTTTAGACATTATGCCAAGTTCTTTAGCAATGGCTGCTGCTGTAGTCTTATGATCACCTGTTATCATAATTGTCTTTATACCAGCACTAATAGCTTCTTTCACAGCTCCAAAGACTTCTTTTCTTGGTGGATCAATCATTGCCATAAGTCCTACAAAAGTAAGATCTACTTCATCTTCTATGGCAGGCACAAAATTTTCATCTGGAACATCTTTAATAGAAAAAGCTAATACCCTCAATGCTCTGTCAGAAAATTCTTCATTAATTTGCTTATACTTATTTAATATTTCTTCTGTCATTGGAACTTCATCACCATCATTTAATGCCTTAGTTGACCTTTGTAGTACTATATCTGGTGCTCCTTTAACAAACATGATTGCATTGCCACCAATGGAATTTACAGTAGACATAAGCTTTCTATCTGAATCAAAAGGAATTTCATTTAACCTATCATATTTCTCTCTTATTTCTTTATAATCAAGACCTCGCTTTTCTGCATATCTTAAAAATGCAACTTCTGTTGGATCTCCTATTTCAACTCTACCTTCAGCAATTTCTGAATCATTACATAAAGTTGAGCTTAAGTTCATTGCTCCATCCTGGCTTTCTAAAGTTGTATCTGTATCTATATTCTTTTTCTTTATACCATACATAAAGAAATCTACCACTGTCATTTTGTTTTCAGTAAGTGTTCCTGTTTTATCAGTACATATGATACTGGTAGAACCTAAAGTCTCAACTGCTGGAAGCTTTCTAATGATAGCTTGTTTTTCTGCCATTTCCTTTGTTCCAACTGAAAGCACTATAGTTACTATTGAAGATAATGCTTCTGGTATGGCTGCCACTGCCACTGCAATTGCAAACATAAATGAACTAAAGATTAAATCTTTTAAATTTCCACCTACTCTATATCCTCTAAAAACTTCAACACTAAAGATAACAGCGGCAATTATCATTATTATAATTCCTAATTTCTTTCCAAAATTATCTAGTTTAACCTGTAAAGGAGTTTGCTTTGTACCTGCACTTTCAAGAAGCGTTGCCACTTTACCAACTTCCGTATTCATACCTGTGGCTGTTACTATCATGGTGCCTCTACCATATACTACAGTTGCACCACTAAATACAGAATTCCTTCTATCTCCTATAACCACTTCATCCTCAATTTTATCTGTATGTTTAAGTACTGGTTCTGATTCACCTGTAAGCATCCCCTCAACAACCTTAAGACTCTCAGCTTCAATAAGCCTACCATCTGCAGGAATATAATCTCCAGCTTCTAAAAGAACTATATCTCCTGCCACAAGTTCTCTTACTTGAATGGTAACTTTTTTACCATCCCTTATTACCTTGGCATTAGGAGCTGATAATTTCTTTAAACTATCTAATGAACTTTCTGCTTTCCTAGATTGAGTTACTCCTAAAATTGCATTTAAAATAACAACAATCAATATTATTATTGATTCTACTAATTCACCTAAAAAAATTTGTACTACTGCTGCCGCTATAAGAATTATTACTAATGGATCTGCTAAATTTTCTAAAAACATCTTCCATAAAGGTGTCTTTTTACCTTCTGTAAGTTCATTATATCCATCAGCCTTTAACCTTGAAGCTGCATCACTGCTGCTAAGCCCATTTTTGCTAGTGTCCAGCTCTTTAAAAACTTGTTCTATTTCTTTCCTATAAGCCATAAAAAATCTCCTTCCTTATTTTTTCATGACTTTAGTATTTGTATTTTTTCAGATATTATAAAAAGACTGCAAATTTCATTTCTTACAGTTTTTTAGCCCATTTTACTTTAAAATATAAGTGAATTTTTCATATCAATTCCAATATATTAACTCTAAAGTAAATTTATTGTTATTCGCTATTTTTATTTATTACTTTTTTATACAATAATAACTTTTATTTACTTGTAATTATCTATATGAGTAAGTATAATTTAATAAAAAAATAGTCTTTGGAGGAAAATTATGAATATTTATGATTTAATTAATAAAAAGAAAAAGAAACAAAAAGCTAAAGCTATAAAAAATGCTGCTTTAACTGCTGCTATTGGAGTTACTGCTGGTGCTACTGCTGGAGTATTATTAGCACCTAAATCTGGTAAAGAAACTAGAGAAAATATTGCAAATAAATCTGCTGAGACAAAAGATAAATTAGTTGAAAAAACTAAAGCAACTAAAGCTGCTATAAACTCAAAATTAAGCGAAGGTAAAAAAGATGTTTCACTTGCTAAAGAAAAAATTTCTCAATACTTAGCTTCTAAAAAAGGACAAGCTCAAGAAATTTGTGATACTGTTGAAGAATTAGATACTGTTGAAGAATTAGATACTGTTGAAGAAAACGAAACTGAAACAGTTGAAGTTGAAGAAGAACAAACTGAAGAAGTTTAATAGGAAGTTATTATGTACATAGATTTATCTCTTTTATTAAATGTTGTATTATCATTATTAGGAATTGCTACTCTTATATTATTAATTATATTTTTAATTAAATTTATAAGACTTATTTCTAATATAAATTTACTAATTGATAATAATAAAAATAGTATTAGTAAAACTTGTAGAGATCTTCCTGTTATATCTAAGAATACAATTGAAATAACTGATAATGTAAAGGGGATTACAGACGTAGCTACTGAAGCAACAGCAGAAGCTATCGTTGCAAAGGACAACCTTCTTTCAAACTATGAAACTATAAAAGACATTATCAATATAGTTGCATCAATATTCATAAAATAGTAAAAGGAATCCAGAGCTTAACAGCATTTCTGGATTCCTTTTAAAATTAACCAATATATTTATTTATCTTATATATTTCTTTATAAATTTCTCTTATATTTTCAAGCATCATTTTATTATAAATATTTTTAGAATTTTTAATACGCTCTTCTATTTTATCTAAAAGTTCTTTGATATTTTCACTGCTAAAACAAGTCAGCATCTTCATATCCTCTAATATATCTTTTGAATCTATATTCTTAAATTTATCATTATTAAATAAAATATATAATTCATGGATATTTAGTATTAAAAGTCTATTTTGACTAATAGATTTTATTGCTCTCTTATTAAGAAACTCTCTATTATTTTCAAGTCTACTTTCAATTAATGAAGTTATAATAAATAAATTATTCATTGCATGTATATTATTTTCTGTAGATGATAGATATACTTTTTTAAGCATTTCTTTTACTGCTTCTAAATACATACGTTCAAGTTCTCTTGTATAGTCTTCAACTTTTCTTGGTAATATAAATATATTTATCATTATAGCTAATACTATGCCTATAGCTATAAGTGTTAATCTATTTACTGTTAATACAGTTGTATTTCCTAATAAAGCTGCCGAGCCTACTGCTAATACTATAGCACATATTGTTTTGTGCTTGTACTCACTTAAATATGAATTTACATAGCCAACAGCAATAACAATAATACTTCTTACAGCAATGTTTTTGAAAATACTAAATAGAATTACAATTATAATTACCCAAATTATTGTAGACATAACTCTGTCTTTTACTTTCCTTAATGAAGTTTCATATATTGGTACTATTACTGATACCATAGTAAATATAAGCCACTTTCCTTCTGATAAATTAAAGTAATCTGATATAAATGCTACTAAAGAAATTCCAATTGCTGACCTTACTGCAAAAGAAAGCTTTACTGAATTATATACCTTCTTATCTTGCTCAGTATCGGCGTTCTTAATTTTATTGTAATTTTCTTTACCTAATAATCTTAATTCTGCAAGAGCAACTTTTAAAATTTCTAATGAGTTTAAAATTTCTATAGTTCTTATTCTGCTCACTTGAACATTTTCATATTTACTAATTACATTATCTATATGATTTTCAAGTTCTCCTATATTATTATCTTCGCCTAATACTACATTAAGCCTCTTCATACATTGTCTTAATCCTAATAATATACCATCAAGGTCTTGTACATCATCAATTTTATTTAAATTTATTGATATCTTTTCAAGAGAAGATAATATATTTATTTTAATTCTTGCTTCCTCTGTTAAATAAAATCTTTCTTTCCTATTATCATAAACAATGGCTCTAAACTCATCTATGTATTTTCTAATATCTTTATCAATATTATAATTATCTGTTTTTACTCCAT
>JAKSUK010000118.1 GCA_024409095.1 Clostridium sp. | reverse complement strand
CTCCTAATAAATCTACATTCATATCCTTTAAGAAGTTTTCTGTATTTTCACCATCAAACATCTTAATTTTCTTATCACAATCAGGGCATTGTATATAACTCATATTTTCGATAACACCAAGTACTTCTATGTTCATTTTTCTAGCCATATTAATTGACTTTGATACTATCATAGATATCATATCTTGAGGTATAGATACCATTACAACTCCTTTTATAGGAATTGACTGCATTACTGTTAGTGGTACATCACCAGTACCTGGTGGCATATCTATTATTAAGTAATCTAATTCTCCCCAGTATACTCCAGTCCAAAATTGATTAACTATACCTGTAATAGCTGGACCTCTCCAAATTACAGCTTCATCTTCTTTCTCAACCACTAAATTTAGAGACATAACTTTAATACCTTCAGCAGTTTCTACTGGATAAATAAGCTGTTCAGTTCCTCTAGCTCTTTCATTTTCTATATGAAATAATCTTGGTATACTAGGCCCTGTTATATCAGCATCTAACACCCCAACTTGATATCCTCTAGCTGCTAGTTCTTTTGCTATCATAACTGACATTGTTGATTTACCAACTCCGCCTTTACCGCTCATTACTCCAATTATATTTTTAATTTTATTTTGTGGATTATTTACTATTCCACAGCTTTGTTCATCTTTACCACATGTTCCTTTGCTTGAACAACTATTACAACTTCCTATGGCAATCACCTCTTATCTATTGAATTTAATATAAATTCTATTTTATTCTTCTTATATATTGTTGTCAAACTATACATATTATATAAAATATATCACTAAAATTAACTAGTACATCTTTCAACCTTTTTTCATTTTAATCATATATTATTTTATACTGTTTTATAGGAGAATTAACTGTGAAAGAAAAGAAAAGTACTAATGATTCTGATAAAACTTCTGAAAATAATAATAATTTTGAAGAGTTAATAAGAAAGCAAGATATTGCTTTAGCAAACTTAGAAAAAGTTGGCCTATTTTTTTTACTTTATGGCTATTCTCTTTTTGTAGTTGGTGCAAATTTAGATATATTAGAAGCTTTAGATATAAATAATACTGGATATCTCCCTGATACTATAACCTTATATGGACAACAACTAATACTTACAGGATATATAATATTATTTATTGTAGCTTCAAATAGAATTGCTGAAAAAGCTTTTAGGAATGAAGTTACTAATGAAAACCATGATTTGGGACCTTATAAGCGAATAGCAAATGC
Source organism: Clostridium sp. (assembly GCA_024409095.1). GTDB lineage: Bacteria > Bacillota > Clostridia > Clostridiales > Clostridiaceae > Clostridium. Next base: position 3,761 of record JAKSUK010000118.1, on the reverse strand, counting down.
TTATTTTCTTAGTATAATAGCTAACTCACTTAGGGTAAAAGCTTTTGAAGAAATAGAAATTTTAATTCTTAATAATAAAGAAGAATAAGGTATCCTTAAATTATTTTTTAAGAATACCTTATTTAATTAATATAATTTATTTATTATCCTTCTTTGCAAAGTATGGAAGAATAAGTCCTAGTAATATTAATACTATTGGTGTTGCAATGTTTAATATTAATTGGAATATATCCTCAGAATATATACCACCAATACATGCTATAGCTGTAAATACAAAGCACCACATTCCTAGTAATATTCCTACTGTTTTATTCTTTACAAAATAGTATTCTCTATTAAACTTTTCTCCAGTTTTCTTTAAAGCTATATATGCCACAAATACCCATAAGTATCTTAATGGCATACATACTGCATTTAGTTTAACAAGCCATTTTACTAATTCATCAACACTTCCAATACCAAACGCTGGAACGATAATTAAAAGTGATACTATTGCTAAAATAAGTTTATGTCCATTTACATAAGCTCCATTTTTATTTTTCTTAAATAAAACTTGTGGAATATATCTTTTATCACCACTATCAAGAAGCATACGTAAAGGTGCATCAATAGAAATTATTAAAACTGCAAATTGACCTATCATGTTAGTAATAGCATATGCAATTACAAATAAATTTCCTACATGATAATATTCACCTAATTGTTGGAATGCATAATATGCACCATTAGTCATTAAGTCATTTGGTATATTATTTGAATCAAACATCATACCAAGTGATATTGTTCCAAGTATAGCAGTTACTGCAACCATTCCTGCTAAAGCTATCATACCTTTTGAAAATCCTTTTGCAGGGTCTTTCATTTCATTTACATATGGAGATATTTTTTCACATCCTCCAACAGCAAATACTAATATTGAAATACTTGTAAAGAAGCTTATATCAAATTTAGGTATAAACGTCTTAATTGACCAATCTATTGTATGTAATTTTGCATCTGTAAGTGCTGGTGCTGCTATCATCAATAATATAAATAATATTGACATAACAAACATAGAAGTTCCTGCTAAAGTTGATAGTTTTTTTAATATGCTTGTCCCTTTAGAAGCTAGATACATTGCTAAAATAAATATAACTAAACATGCTAACTGCATTAGCCTTGTATCCATATCACTAACTCTCTTATCTTGGAATATTGCCCAACTTGTAGCTATCATAAAGCTGTTAGGCTTTTGTGATAAGTAAGGCATATGTACAATCCAGTATGTCCAACCAGCATAATATGCAAGCTTTGCTCCTATTGTTTCATTAATCCAAGAACTAACCCCACCCCCACAATCTTTAAAGGCAGATCCTAATTCTCCAACCATTAATGCATATGGTATGAAATATAGAGCAAATATTATTAGCCAAGATACTATAGCCTGTAATCCATTATATTCAGAGAATCCATTTATTACATTACCAAATCCCCAAACTCCTGAAAAGGCCATAAATGCTAGACTGTACCACATAATTTTTTTATCTCTAGTATTATTTGACATTTTTTCTCTCCTTATATTATTTTATTACAAATAAAATAATATTATAAATTTTCCTTCTTGTATATAATAAAATTAACTGTGACCTATTAATTATATTTAATAATTTTTTGATTTTTACATAAAATAATTTATATTAACTGATATAAGGAGTAAAATTTTATGAAAAAATTATTAATTACATTTTTAATAGGAATTACTTGTACAACTGTATTCCTTCCACCTTTACATAGTGTTGCCTTATGCAGAAACATTTCTACTATCTCTGCTCCTGCATCAAAAGACTCTTATAAAAATAGAGCTACAGTACATATTCAAGATTTAAAAGATGAGTTTTCTATTCTTACCTCATCTGGCATTGATAATGTAGATTTTCTTACTTCAGAAATAGCAGTACTTAGAACAGCTATTTACATCTCAGCTTTAATTCAAAGTTATATAGATAATGAACAGCTTATTGACCTTGCTTCTGAAATAGTACAAGAAAATAGCGGAATTATGAGAGAAAGTAGGATACTGAAAGATAAACTTTGTGGTGCTGAAAAACCAAATACTAATAATAGTGAAAACTATATAAAAGAAGCAAAGGAAATTACTAATACACTATTTACTAATTTAGATAAAATAAATTCTGATGAAAGTGATTCTTTGAGTTACATAAATCAAGTTCAATATCTTATTGAAGCTTCAAAATCTCTAGCTAATTTAATAAATAAATCTACCAAAGATAGTATTATAAAGGAAATATCTCAAGATATAATTAATAATGCAGATAATAATCTTGAAACAATAACAGAAATAAAACCAGTTCTTAAATAATAAACTAAAAAATAAGCTCCATCAAATCAGATAGAGCTTATTTTTATATAATTTTAACTTTCTTCAATCGTATTTTTACTAATTATTAATGCTCCATATGCTGGTATGGATATATTTCCATCAATACTAATTTCTCTACCACTCAACAAATCTATTGCTTTATCCAATTTAATATTACAATTAACATTTACAGTTTTCTCATCTAAATTTAATGCAATATATACTTCTTCCTCTTTAAATTTTCTTAAAAATACAAATTGTTCATTTTTTATAACTATAGGACTATATGTTCCATGCTTTATAGCATCACTTTTGCTCCTTATCTTTCCTAAAGAACATATCAATTTAAAAAGCTTTTTATTAGCATCTTTTAAAGTATCTACATTTAATTCTGGTCTTAATGGTAAATCAGTTTTATTTCCTTTTATAGCCTTTATAGCATATTCACTACCATAATAAATACTAGGAATTCCAGGCATAGTATAAAGTAATATATAAATATTATATATATGTTCAGGATTTTTAATTACGCTAGCAAGTCTATTTACATCATGATTATCTACAAAATTATATAAACATAACTTTTCATATATTCCACCCTTTTCAAACTGTCTTCTAAATGAATGTGCTATTTCAAAATAATTTCTATCATTATGACTAGAGTATAATCCTTTATAACATTCATAATTAGTTGTTGTATGAAGCATTTCATCATTAGCCCATCTTGAATAGTCACCATGTATAACTTCTCCCATAAGCCACAAATCTTCTTTTTTATAATTTATATGATTTCTTAATTTTTTAAAAAAGTTAAAATCAATACTATCTGCTGCATCTATTCTAACTCCATCTATATTAAATTCATCTACCCAAAAGTCAAGTGCCTTAAAAAGATACTGGCACACTTCTTCATTCCATACATTAAGCTTTACTAAATCAAAGCATCTATTCCATGGTTCATAATAAAAGCCGTCATTTTCTGGAGTATTGCCATTAAAATTTAAATTAACAAACCAACTGCAATATCTAGACTTTTCCCTATTTTCTTGAATATCTTTAAATGCAAAAAATTCTCTTCCTACATGATTAAATACTGCATCAATTATAACCTTTATATTATTATCATGTAATTTATTACATAGTTCTTTAAAATCTTCATTTGTTCCTAATCTCTTATCTATTTTAAAATAATCTATTGTATCATATCCATGATACGTAGATTCAAATACTGGACCTAAATATACTGCATTTATATTCATTTCCTTTAAATGTGGTATAAATTCTATAGCCTTTTTAAATCTATTTTTATCTTCATATTTCTTATCAGGCTCTAATACCCCACAAAATCCTAATAAAAATAATTCATAAAAAAAGCCCGTCAGCTGACGGGCTTTTAAAATGC
>JAKSUK010000117.1 GCA_024409095.1 Clostridium sp. | reverse complement strand
AAGAAGTAAAAGAAAAAGAAGTTCAACAAGAAGTTGTACCAGTAGTAGTTAAAGAAGCTACTCCTAAAAGAGCTACAGAAGCTAAGAGAGAAGCTAGAACTAACAATAAAAAAGCTCATCAATCTGTAAGAGTAGATTTACAAAGAATAGATACACTTATGAATATGGTATCTGAGCTTGTAATATATAGAACAAGACTTGAGCAAATTGTTATTAATAATAAATCACCAGAACTTATTGAAACTTTAGAGCAAGTTGAAAGAACAACTTCAGATCTTCAAGACTTAGTTATGAAGATTAGAATGCTTCCATTAGATGTTGTATTTAATAGGTTCCCTAGAATGATGAGAGATTTAGCTGTTGATTTAGGCAAAGAAATAGATTTTATTGTTGAGGGTGCAGATACTGAATTAGATAGAACTGTAATTGATGAAATAGGAGAACCTTTAATTCACTTGCTTAGAAATTCAGCAGACCATGGTATTGAAAAGAAAGAAGATAGAATAGCTGTTGGAAAACCAGTTCAAGGTACAGTTAGACTTATGGCTTATCAAGAAGGAACTAAAGCTATAATAAAGGTTTCTGATGATGGAGCTGGTATAAATGTTGAAAAGATAAAAGCTAAAGCTGAAAGAGTAGGTATACCAACCGCAGGGCTTACAGAACAAGAAATTAAAAATTTAATATTCCATCAAGGATTTTCTACTAATGAAGTTGTTACTGATGTTTCAGGTAGAGGCGTTGGAATGGATGTTGTTAAAACTAAGATAGAAGCTTTAGGTGGAACAGTTGAATTACATAGTGAATTAGGAAAAGGAACTGAATTTATAGTTACTCTTCCATTAACATTACAAATAATTCAAGCTTTATTAGTTAAAGTTGGTGGAGAAACATTTGCAGTATCTTTAGGATTTATTGATAGAGTTATTGAGTTTAAAGATGAATATCTTAAACAAACTAATGGAGAAGAGGTAATAATATATAGAGATAAGATTATACCTTTAGTAAGATTAAATGAAATTTTAGGAATAGAGTCTGAATCAAATAAGAAGAAATACGTAATAATAGTTAAGATAGGAAATAAATTAAGTGGATTATTAGTAGATTCTTTATGCGGACAACAAGAAATAGTTATAAAACCATTAGGCAAGATGTTTAAAGATACCAAAGCTTATATTGGAGCAACTATTTTGGGGGATGGATTAGTAACATTAATATTAGATGTTGCTTCATTAGTATAGTTATGGGGGGATTTAATGGATTATAGAAGCATGAGTCCTATGCAATTAGATGCTTTAAGAGAAGTTTTTAATATAGGTTCAGGAAATTCAGCTACGTCATTATCAGTTCTTTTAAATAAAAAAATTGATATGGTAGTTCCTAACATTAAAATAATAAGGTTAGAAGAATTATTAGATGGCGATTTAACTAATGAAGTTATTGCAGTATTAGTTAAAGTTATAGGTGAAGCACCAGGAAATATATTATATGCATTTGATGAATTAGTAGCTAAAGAAATAACAAAAGCTTTAATTTCTAATGAAGATGTTTTTAGTGAAATAGGAATGTCTGTTATTTCAGAAATTGGCAATATAATAGCAGGAGCTTATATGAATTCAATTGTATCTTTTACGGGAGTAAAGATGATAGCATCAGTTCCAGCTGTAGCACATGACTTGCTATATACTATTTTAACAACTACATATATAGAAGCAGGGCAATATGATGAATATATATTAAATATAGAAACATTGTTTAAGGGCGAAAATGGCGAAGATGTTATAGGTAACTTTTACTATATACCAGAGCCAGGCTCTTTAGAAAAAATATTAGAAAAATTAGGAATGGTTTAATTTTAGGAGGAATAAAAAATGGCAAAAATTTTAATAGTTGACGATGCAGCATTTATGAGAATGATGATAAAAGATATATTAACTAAGAATGGGTATGAAGTAGTAGCAGAAGCTGCAAATGGATTAGAAGCAGTGGAATTATACAAAGCTCATCAACCAGATTTAGTAACAATGGATATAACAATGCCAGAAATGGATGGAATTGAAGCTGTTAAACAAATAAAGGTATTTAACCCAGGAGCAAAAGTTATTATGTGTTCAGCAATGGGACAACAATCTATGGTTATGGATGCTATAAAAGCAGGTGCAAATGACTTTATAGTTAAGCCATTCCAAGCTGAAAGAGTTTTAGAGGCAGTTAAGAAAATAGTTGGATAGTATTTTTATAGCGGAGGTTAATTATGCAATTTATAATCTTTAGATTAGGTAATGAACATTTTGCTACAGAAACAGAAAATATACAAAATATAAGTAATATTATGCAAATAACAAAAGTTCCTACTGCACCAGCACATATTAAAGGATTAATAAACTTAAGAGGAAGCATTAAGCCTTTAGTAGATATAAGTATGATTTTAAATATAAAAAGTGAAAGCAAGCAAGAAAATATTATAATATTAAAGCTTGCTGATGAAGAAGTAGGAATAGCTGTTGATGAAGTTGTTGAAGTTGTGGAAATTGATTTAAATTTACTTCAAAATATTTCGTCAGATAGTAAAGAATATGTAAAAGGTGTAATAGAATATAATAATTATTTATTAACAGTTATTGATATAAATAAAGTTGTTAATATATAAGTAAGGAGGAAAATTTATGGCGGAAGTATTATCACAAAGTGAAATAGATGCTCTTTTATCTGCTTTATCATCAGGTGATGTAGAAGCAGAAACTATAAATTCTAATGAAGAAGAAGAAGAAGAAAAGCATAAAGTGAAGCAATATGATTTTAAAACTCCGCAGAAATTCTCCAAAGATCATATCAGAACTTTAGAAAGAGTTCATGATAATTTTGCAAGAATAACTAGTAACTTTTTAACAGGTCAATTAAGAAAAAGTGTTAAGGTTAATGTTGAAAATGTGGAGCAGATTACTTACGAAGAATTCATGAGGTCTATTCCTAATCCTACTATAGTAACTTACTTTAAACTACATCCATTACAAGGTAATGTATTGATGGAGCTAAATCCTGTATTTAGTTTTCAAATATTAGATGTGCTTTTAGGAGGAAACGGAAAAAAGGAAACAGTTAATAAAGATTTAACTGATATTGAAAAAAATATAATATCTAAAGTTTGCAAGGATATTATTAGCAGTTTAAATTTAGCATGGGCTGAAATAATGGAAGTAACTCCTGAATTTGATTCATTAGAAACTAACCCAGCAGCTAATCAAACTTTAGCTCCTAACGAACCAGTGGCACTTATAAGCTTTTTAGTTGAATTTGGCTCAGATAGTACATATATTAATTTATGTATTCCTTATTTAAGTATAGAAAAAGTTTTAGATAAATTAATTATTCAATATTGGCTAAGAAGTGATTTAGAAGATGAAGAAGAAGATCTAGTGGAGATTGTCAAGGAAAGGATTAAACCTGTAGAACTTGAACTTAGAGCAGAGTTAGGAAAAAGTGAGATAACAGTTGAAGATTTTTTAGAGTTAGTAGTTGGAGATGTAATCAAGCTAGATTCTAAAATAGTAGAGCCTATAAAAATGTATGTAGAAGATGAAGAATGTTATATTGCAAAACCGGGGATTATTGGAAAAATGGCAGGAGTAGAGCTTTTAGACACTATAAGTAAGGATGTGAGTGAATATGAGTAATGGGTTTTTATCTCAAGACGAAATTAATGCACTATTAAATGGTAACGTAAATAGTGATAATGGAAATAATGAAGAAGTGTTAAGTGATTTAGAAAAAGATTTATTAGGAGAAGTTGGTAATATTTCTATGGGAGCTGCTTCTACAGCTTTATATCAATTGCTTAACCAAAAAGTTAACATAACAACTCCTGTAGTCAGTATTACTACAATAAAAGAAATAAAGGAAAACTTTGATGTACCTAATATAATTCTTGATGTGGAATATGTTGAAGGAATTTCAGGACGAAATATGTTCATGATGAAAATATCAGATGCAGCTATAATTGCTAATTGTATGATGGGTGGAGACGGAAAAGTTGAAAATCCAGAATTATCTGAATTAGAAATAAGTGCTGTGCAAGAAGCAATGAACCAAATGATAGGTTCAGCAGCAACATCAATGGCTACTATGTTTGGTAAAAGAGTAGATATATCTCCACCAAAATCAACTATATGGGATAGTAAGGAACAAGTATTATCTTCAAGTATAGAAGAGCAAGAAAGTATAGTTAGAATTTCATTTAATTTAGAAGTTGGTGAAATTTTAAGATCTAATATAATGCAGGTATTACCACTAGATACAGCTAAAGAAATAGTATCTATGATGATGGGTGAATATAAAGATGTTAAAGAGACAGTTGCTACTACAGAACAAGTTCAAGTAGCTACACCACCACCTGCTCCAGTACCACAAGCTATGACAGAGCCTGTATATGAAATGCCAAACAATCAAGTTTATACATCAACACCACAGGTAAATGTTCAAAAAGCTAATTTTGGACAATTAGGCGTTGAAAATGTAAAAAAATCTCATGAAAATATTGATTTAATATTAGATGTATCATTAGAAATATCAGTTGTATTAGGTAGAACTAAGAAAACTATTAAAGATATTTTAAGTCTTGGTAATGGCTCGTTAATAGAACTTAATAGATTAGCTGATGAACCAGTTGAAGTTCTTGTAAATGGTAAGGTTATTGCTAAAGGTGAAGTTGTTGTTGTTGATGAAAACTTTGGTGTTAGAATTAATAACATTGTTAGTGGAACTGATAGAATAAAGAGTTTAAGATAATTTTAAAATAAGCAAGGAAGTATTCAATATATTTCCTTGCTTATTTAATTATGACAAAAGAATGTTAATCTTTGTATGTTAATATATAACTATAAAAGATAATATATGAAATGTATGTGAATAAATTATAAATACTATAAACTTTTAAAAAGCTACTACGATAATTAGTTAAGAGAAGATTAGCAGGAGGTTTCAAACAGTTAATAAAAAAATAGAGAACTTTATAAAACTATAGAATTTTTTTT
>JAKSUK010000116.1 GCA_024409095.1 Clostridium sp. | reverse complement strand
TGAGGTCGGAACGACCTTGTAAGCTTGGGTAAACTTGTTCCACTAGGAATATTGATCAAGAAGCTCCCACTTCTATAAGTGGAGAGTAGTTCACATTATCGATTAACAAAGTGAGGAGAATACAAAATGGCATTTGAAAAACTAGCTCAAATGATATTCCCAAATGTAGAACATGATAGAGAATATTATTTAGCAAAATACCCAAAGAGAAATTTAAAAGAAGGTGCAAGAGTTACAAGATATGCACCAAGTCCAACTGGATTCCAACATATTGGTGGAGTTTTTGCAGCTTTAATCAATGAAAGATTAGCAAGTCAAAGTGAAGGTATTTTCTACTTAAGAATAGAAGATACAGACCAAAAAAGAGAAGTTCAAGGAGCTATTGAAGATACAATTGCAACTATGCACAATTTTGGAATGGACTTCAATGAAGGTATGACAGGACAAGAAACTTACAAAGGTGAATATGGTCCATATAGACAAAGTCAAAGAGCTGAAATATACAATACATTTGCTAAAGACTTATTACTAAAGGGATTAGCTTACCCAGATTTCTGTACTCCAGAAGAATTAAATGCTTTAAGAGAAGAACAAATAGCTAATAAAATAACTCCAGGATATTATGGAGAATATGCTAAATATAGAAATATAACAGAAGAAGAAGCTATTGAAAGAATAAACAATGGTGAAACTTATATATTAAGATTAAAATCACCAGGAAATCCTGAAAATAGAGTAGAATTCCACGATTTAATTAAAGGTGACATATCATTCCCAGAAAATAATCAAGATGTTGTTCTTATTAAAGGTGATGGACTTCCAACATATCACTTTGCACATGCTATTGATGATTGTTTAATGAGAACTACAGATGTTATAAGAGGAGAAGAATGGCTTTCTTCATTACCAATACACGTTCAATTATTTGATGTATTAGGATTTGAAAGACCAAACTATGCACATATACCAACAATAATGAAACAAGAAGGTGGATCAAAGAGAAAGCTTTCTAAGAGAAAAGATGCAGAAGCAGCTGTTTCTTACTACAATGAAGTTGGATATCCAGTAGTATGTGTTATAGAATACTTATTAAACATTGTTAACTCAAGCTATGAAGAATGGAGAGCTGAAAATCCATCAGCTGATTATCATGAATTTGTTGTTCAATTAGATAAGATGAGTAAGAGTGGAGCATTATTTGACTTAGTTAAGTTAAATGACGTTTCTAAAGATGTTATAGCAAGAATGCCAGCTTCTGAAGTATATGAAAAATACATAGCATGGGCTAAAGAATATGATAAAGATATGTATGAATTAGTTACTGCTAATGAATCTATGGCAAGAGAAGTATTTAACATAGATAAAGAAGGTCCAAAGCCAAGAAAAGACTTTGCTAAATGGGATGAAGTTAAAGAAAAAATATTCTATTTCTTTGATGAATTATTCTACAACGAAACAGCAGAACAAGTAGAATTACCAAAAACTTTATCATTAGAAAATGCTAAAGCTGTAATTGAAGAATATGCTAAGAAATTTACATTTAACGTTGGAAGCCAAGAAGAATGGTTTGAAGAATTAAAGGTAATTGGAGCTGAACTTGGATACTGTGCTAATAGAAAAGAATATAAAGCTAATCCAGAAAGCTATAAAGGAATGATTTCAGATGTTGCTGGTGCTGTAAGAACTGCTTTAGCACATAGAACAAATACACCAGACCTTTACACTATAATGCAAATTATGGGTGAAGAAAAAGTTAGAGAAAGATTTAATAGATTTTTAAGCTTATAATACAAATAATGATGAATTGTCTAACTAATTACTATTATTCATAATTAATTCAGGTATATAGTTTGTCTAAAAAGCACACAATAGTAATGACTTAAGGATAGGATATTACTTTAGTTGATAGTCCTACAAGTCTGTACAACTGAATATAAAATTAATGAGCAATGCTATAACTATTATAATATTTGGAGTGGTTATAGTATTGCAAAAATGAAAGATAGTTTTATAGGAGGACAAGATTATGAGTAAATCTAAAATATGTCGCTGTAATAATGAACTGTCATCAGCATCAATGGAGAGCAGTAATGGCTGCGGATGTAAGAAAGCAAAAAAAGATGCGACAAATAATCAATGGACAACTGCCAGCAGAGCAAGCTGTGCTTGTGCATGTGATGAAGAAAGTAAATAATTAAAAAAGACTTGGACACGAAAGTATCATTTTTAATTTAGATATAATAAAGAAGTGGAAAAATTTCCACTTCTTTATTATTTATTAAGTTTAAATGAAGATTTTAAAGATACTATTCTATTGAAAACTAATTTTTCAGATGTAGTATATTTAGAGTCTACATTAAAGAATCCATTTCTAACCATTTGGAATTTATCTTGAGGTTTAGCATCCTTAATAGCTGTTGGTTCTATAAATCCTTCTAATACTTCCATTGAATGAGGATTTATTTGCTCTAAGAAGTGCTTTCCTTCATTTCCTTCAGCATCATCTAAGATTAGTGGTTCATATAATCTAAATTCAGCAGGAACAGCATTTTTAGCATCTACCCAGTGAATAGTTCCTTTTACTTTTCTTCCTGTAAATCCTGAACCACTCTTAGTTTCTGGATCATAAGTACAATGAACTTCAATTACATTACCATTTTCATCTTTAATTACATCAGTACATGTAACAAAATAAGCACCCATTAATCTAACTTCATTTCCAGGGAATAGTCTAAAATACTTTTTAATTGGAACTTCCATGAAATCTTCTTGTTCAATATATAATTCTCTTGAAAAAGGTACTAATCTCTTACCAAAAGATTCATCCTTTGCATTATTGCTAACTTCTAGCATTTCAGTTTGTCCTTCAGGATAATTAGTAATAACTAACTTTAAAGGATTAAGTATAGCCATAGCATTTGGTGCTTTCATTTGTAAATCTTCTCTTACAAAGTAATCAAGCATTTGAGAATCAACTGTTGAATTTGCTTTAGCAACACCTATAGCTAAGCAGAAGTTTCTTAAAGCTTCAGGAGTACATCCTCTTCTTCTAAGCCCAGATATAGTAGGCATTCTTGGATCATCCCATCCATCAACAATACCTTCATCAACTAATTGTTTAAGCTTTCTTTTACTCATAACAGTATTAGTCATATTTAATCTAGCAAATTCAATTTGTCTAGGTACACATTCCATTTCACATTCTCTAACAACCCAGTCATAAAGAGGTCTGTGGTCTTCAAATTCTAATGTACATATAGAGTGAGTAATTCCTTCTATTGCATCTTCTAATGGATGAGCAAAGTCATACATTGGGTAGATACACCATTTATCTCCTGTATTATGATGAGTTGCATGAGCAATTCTATAAATTATTGGATCTCTCATGTTAAGGTTTGGAGAAGCCATATCTATTTTTGCTCTAAGAACTTTTTCTCCATCTTTGAATTCACCATTTTTCATTCTTTCAAATAAATCTAAATTTTCTTCAACAGATCTATTTCTATATGGACTTTCTTTACCTGGTTCAGTTAATGACCCTCTGTATGCTTTTGCTTCTTCAGGAGTAAGATCGCATACATAAGCTAATCCTTTTTTAATTAAAAGAACAGCTTTTTCATACATAGTATCGAAATAGTTAGATGCAAAGTATAACGCATCCCAATCTCCACCTAGCCACTTAACATCTTCCTTAATTGATTCAACATATTCTGTATCTTCCTTTACAGGATTAGTATCATCAAATCTTAAATGTGTTTTACCTTGGAATTCTTCAGCTAGACCAAAGTTTAATAATATAGATTTTGCATGACCTATATGTAAATAACCATTTGGCTCTGGTGGGAAACGAGTTATTATCTCATTATGTTTTCCACTATCTAAGTCATCAATGATTATATTTCTTATAAAATTAGAAGAATTAATTTCATTTGACATTGTTTTACCTCGCTCAAAGTTTATTTATTAATCAAGTAAATAAATATATAATAATTTAACTTATTAACATAGTTTACTATTAATAATAATTTTAATCTAATATAAAGAAAAAATAAAGAAAAACATTAAAATAGAGATTTATGTATAAATAAATAGATAAATTGTAAAAATAACTAGGTGAAATTTAACAATAAATAGGAGTGATTATATGCCAAATTTAATGTGTAATGTTACTACTTGTGGTCATAATAAACATGATCTTTGTTGTAAAGATGGTATACAAGTAGGTGGAAGTCAAGCTTTTGTAAGTGAAACTACATGTTGCGAAAGCTTTATTGAAAAAACAAAGGAATTTTTAAATAGTACAGAAGAACCAAAGGCTGCTATGCCAGTTAATTGTGAAGCTGTAAACTGTACATATAATGAATTAGGTATGTGTGGAGCTAATTCTATAAGTATAGCTGGAGGTCCAGTTTCATCTGTTTCTAAAACAGAATGTAATACATTTGTTCCTAAATTCTAAAGAGATTACTTAATGATGAATGATGAATTAATATAGCTTATCATTCATCTTTTATAAAAAATATTGAAATAAAGAGGGATGGTAAGTATGGATAAAAAGTTAATAAGAAAAAGAATATTAAATATTAGAAATAACATTAGTAGTGAAGTAAGAAATACAAAGGACAAGCTTATATATTATATTTTTATAAATAGTGATTTATATAAAAAATCAAAAGATATATTTATATATGTGAGTTTTGGTTCTGAAGTAAATACTCATGAAATTATTAAGCAGGCAATAAGTGATAAGAAAAATGTATATGTACCTAAAACAAATATAAAGAAAAAAGAAATGATAGCTGTAAAAATATATAGTTTTGATGAATTAAGAGTGGACAACTATGGAATATTAGAGCCTATAAGCGTAGATAAAGAAAGAATATCTAGTGATTTTGACATAATTGTAATGCCAGGAGTTGCATTTGATAAAGAAGGAAATAGAATAGGGTACGGTGGAGGATATTATGATAAGTACTTAGAAAAAAATATTATTAAATCACAAAAAGTAGCCTTAGCTTATGAAGAACAAATTTTAGAAAAGATAGAAAGTGATTTTTATGATATGAAAGTTAATTTTATAATAAATA
>JAKSUK010000115.1 GCA_024409095.1 Clostridium sp. | reverse complement strand
TCTTTTAGTGAGATCGGTGGAAAGGCTAATTTATTAGTATTCCCTATACTGAAAAATTTTATACTTTCTTAAGCGTTAAAAAATAAAACATACATATGTATGTTTTATTAAACAAATGAGTCTATCTTTTAAAAACTTATAATACTACCAATCTACACATACTTTATTTCTACTATTCATAAAAGGAAGCTTAAATTCAAAAAATCTAAGATTTTTTCCTTTTGGTGAAAATCTATCACAAATAATATGTAATATATATCCTGTTGTAAAACCTAGTGCTAAATATTTATCTATAAGAAATACACTAGAACAAAATAAAATAACCCCCAATATCTTATGTGTAAACATTCTATGTGGTGAAAGCTTTCCTAAAACAACATTAACACAGAAAAAAATTAATCCTATGTAATTTTTACTTGTATATTTAAAAACATTTAATATATCATCCACACTAAGAGCTAGTCCCAATCCATATCCTACTGCTAAGGCAAGCATAAGTATCATTATTATCTTATTGAATGCTTGACTTGCTTTAGAGCTATGAGAATCTATATCTGGCATATATGAACCTATAAATCCACCACTTATTAGCATAGCTAAATTTACTATATCACCTATATTGTCATTCATAAATAATCCAACACCCATGGTTGCAGTAGCAACAGTCCCTATTATCATATGTTCTTTGCCTTTCATCTTAATATCCCCCCCTATAATAAAATATTTTATATTGATTTTTTTCTTTGTAGTATTTTAATATTATGTCCCTTATAATACTTTTATCTTTTTATAATATCGTTTGTTTAAATGATTTCTTTAGTAAAATTATAAGCTAATTTCTAAATAGTATAAAAAAAGAGAGTATTGTAAAAATACCCCTTTTTATAATTTCCTTAAAAATATATTAATATCCCTATTTCATCATAGCTTTCTTAATTTTCTTTAATGCTTTCTTTGATCCACGTTCTATATCATGTTCTAGTTTTCTATCTTTATAGCTTATAAATAATTGATTAAAGTCATAATCTTCTGGATATAATTCTGTTGCTTTTATATCTAATTTTACTCTCTTATAATTTACTTCTATAAAATCGTTTTTATAAAATACAACTAAATTTTTTTTTTCTAAAATTTTAAAAATCCCATCTAACTCTTTATAAACAATAGCACTATCATTATTATCAAGTAAGGTTACTCTATCACCTATTGAATAATCTTCTATCTTTTCAGTAACCTTTACTATCTCTTCATGTTTTGCAATGCTAAGCTTATATAAAGGCTCTAATGTATCTTTTTCAAACTCCATAGCAGCATTTTCAAAATCTGAATGTTCCTTAGAAAAGTTTTTAATTTCCCCATAATGTGTAGTTGCTATTGTTATACAACCTTTATGATATAATTCTTCTAAAATTGCAATAGCTAAAGCTGCCCCTTCATTAGGTTCAGTACCACTACCTATCTCATCAAATAAAAGTAAAGTTGATTTTCCAATTTCTTTTATTATTTGAGCTAAATTTTTAACATGTGATGAAAAAGTACTTAAGGCATTTTCTACACTTTGATTATCTCCAATATCTACAAATATCTTATTAAAAACTGCCATTTCAGTTCCTTCCTTAGCTGCAATATGGAAACCTGATTGTACTGCCATAGTTAGCATTCCTATTGTTTTTAAAACTACCGTTTTTCCACCAGCATTAGGCCCTGTAATTATAAGAGTTCTATAATCTT
Source organism: Clostridium sp. (assembly GCA_024409095.1). Lineage (GTDB taxonomy): Bacteria > Bacillota > Clostridia > Clostridiales > Clostridiaceae > Clostridium. The sequence continues at coordinate 3,402 of JAKSUK010000115.1, read as the reverse complement.
TTCCTATCTCAAAATTAAGAGGTACACCATTTTTAATTAAAGGATACTTTCCATCAACTATTTTTATATATCCATAATCATTTAATTTAGGCTTTATTCCTCTTATAGCATTGCTGTATTTAGCCTTTGCCCAAATCATATCATATTCTGATATAACATCTATATTCATTTTTAATTCTTTAATCTTTTCATAAAGCATTTCAGTAATAGTACCTAAAATTTGATATTCTTCCATACTTTCTTCTACTTTTAAAATTGCTAATTCTGAAGTATATTTAGAAACCACTTTAGGTTCAATAAATACAGTTGATCCTCTTGAAGAAGCTTCAATCACAGTTCCTTCCACATACTTTTTAAACTCTGTTTTTATAGGAATAGTATACTTTCCATTTCTTTTACTAACAAAGAAATCTTGAATATATTTTTTATTTTCGCTATTTTTCAAGAATTTTTCTAATCTTTCTTTGATTTTAGCTTCACACTCTTCAATTAATCTTCTTATTTTCTTCAAATTTGTACTTGCATTAGAATCTACTATTGACCCTCTAATGCTTCTATTAATTTCCTCTTCAATATAACTTAAATCAGTAATATTTTCACCATAACTGCTTAAGGTAGGAGCATATCCCTCTTTATCCTTAATAAAAGCTTTTACCTTTCTACTCCCTCTTAAAAAACTACATATAGTAGTTAATTCTTCTGGCTCTAAAGATAAACCTTTTTCAATTTTGTCAATATAAGGTACTACATTAAAAATTCCGTCTAAAGGTATATTATATGATGCATCTATCAATTTTCTCCCTTCACTAGTTTCATCCAATCTTTTATTTACCAGTTTTATATTGCTACTAGGTTCTAATTTATCAATTAAAGCTTTTCCTAAACCACTTACACAATATTCTTTTACTATTTCCTTTAATTCATTATAATTTAATTTTTCTAATGTTATTTTATCCATTTTTAAAATTCCTTCCTTGTATTAAAATAAATACAAGCCACAAAATATGGATAGATTTCATTTATAAATTTTTATTGACATAAAAAAAGCTGTGGATACTTCCACAGCTTAAAATTCAACATTAAATAAAGGTATGCTTTTATAATACCTATACATGGAAAATTTGTGGACTTGTATCATATAGTTTAATTAATTTCACAATAAATAAAGGTAAAAATTACCCCTTATTTTTGGAATCAATATTAAATTAACTATTTGATACTAAACACTCACAAAAATACCTCTCTTTTTTGAAATCTATCTCACTTACTTTTAATATATTAATTTAATTGTCTTTTGTCAATATATTTTTAGCTTCTATTCTTCTATTACTTCATAAAGTATACCAGAGAAAGGTTTCAAATTAATACTTAAATTATTTAAATAACTACCTTCTTTTGTTGTAGTAATATCACATCTAGTTCCAGATGTGCTTCCACCATATATATCACTATCACTATTTACTATTTCCCTTAACCTAAGCTCCTCTTCAACCTTAAATGTAAATGGAGCATATTCCTTATCAGAAAAATTAAGTGCTACTATGATTCTCTTATTACCACGACCACGTTCATATATATATACCGATTTTTCTGGAGCATTTACTTCTAACCATTTAAAATAGCTACTATCATATTCATTTTTATATAAAGCTTCATACTTATCATAAACTTCATTTAATTTCTTTATATATTTTTTAAAGGCATCATGTAATGGTATGTTAATTAATTCCCAATCCTGCTGTCTCTTTTCGTCCCATTCTCTAAATTGTGCTATTTCATTTCCCATGAAATTTAATTTTTTGCCAGGATGAGTATACATATACATATATAATGCTCTGCATTGTTTAAACTTATCTTCATAATCTCCCCACATTTTTTGAATGATAGTAGCTTTTCCATGAACTACTTCATCATGTGAAAAAGGTAATAAAAATAATTCATTATAGAAATATTCCATTGAAAAAGTTAATTTGTAATAATGATTAGGTCTATCTTGTGGTGATACTTTAAAATACTCTAATGTATCATTCATCCAACCTAAATCCCATTTGTAATCAAAACCTAAGCCATTATATTCAACTGGTGCAGTTATTTTAGGATATGCACTAGAATCTTCTGCTATTATCATAGCAGTAGGATGCAATCTATGAAGCCCTTCATTCATATTTCTAATAAAATTAATTGCACAAGAGTTTACTCCCCTTGCAGGATTTCCTTGCCAATATATAGCTCTGCTTATAGCATCCATTCTTAAACCATCAAAGTGATATTCCTTAAGCCAATAGTTTGCTGCTGATTGAAGAAATGAGCATACTTCTCCCCTTGAATGAATAAAATTACAAGTTCCCCACTCACTAGCACCTACATCCTTATGTGGATATTCATAAAGCTCTGTACCATCAAATTTAGCTAGTCCATAATCATCTACTGCAAAATGTATTGGTACAAAATCTAATATTACTCCAACATTAGCTCTATGACATTTATCTATAAGCTCTTTAAGTTCATTATTTGTCCCATATCTAGATGTTGGGCTAAAAAATCCTGTATTTTGATAGCCCCATGAACAATCTACAGGATGTTCACTTAATGGCATTATTTCAATATGTGTAAATCCATTTTCTTTTACATAATTTATAAGATTATCAGCAATTTCATTATAGTGATACCAACCATTATTAATATTCTTATCATTCTTAGTCATCCATGATCCCATATGAATTTCATAAATATTTAATGGCTTATTATAGCACTTATCTCTAGTGTTCATCCACTCATCATCATTAAATTTATATTCATCTAAATTTACTATATATGAAGCACTATTAGGTCTTAGCTCCATTGCAAATCCATAAGGATCACAATGATATACCACTCGTCCATCTCTTGTATGAATACAATACTTATACATCATACCTATACGTGCATTTTCAGAGGTAATACTATATATTCCACTTTGATAATATTGTTCCATTGCTTCTTCTTGCCAATAATTGAATTCACCTACTAATGATACCTTTGCTGCATTTGGTGCATATACTCTAAATAAAATTTTATCACCTATTTTATGAGCTCCAAAAAATTCATATGCATCAAAAGACTTACCTATATAGAAATCTTGAATATTCATATTGATTCCTCCCAATTATTACACATAGTCTTTTAACATCTTAATTGTTTCATTGGTATCTATTTTAGCCTAAAAATAGCTTTTTGCTCCTATTATTTAATATTATTCCTGAGTATTAATAAGTATGCTATCCAATTGTAGCAGCATTAAAAATCGCTTAAAATAATTTTGTAAACTATTTTTCTAAAGCTAATTTTATATCAGATACTATTAATTCTTCTGGTGAACTACTCTCCACTTATAGAAGTGGGAGCTTCTTGGTCAATATTCCT
>JAKSUK010000114.1 GCA_024409095.1 Clostridium sp. | reverse complement strand
GGATCAATGTGCGTAGCTTATTCAGGAAGATGTTTAATATCTAACTATATGATAAAAAGAGATGCTAACAAAGGAATTTGTGGAAATGTATGTAGATATAAATATCATTTAGTTGAAGAAACAAGACCAGGTGAATATTATCCAGTAGTTGAAGATGATAATGGTACATATATAATGAATGCAAAGGATTTATGTATGATTCACTATATTCCTGAACTAGTTAAGAGTGGGATATATTCGTTTAAAATAGAAGGAAGAATGAAGAGTGAATTCTATGTTGCTTCTGTAGTTAAGGCTTATAGAGAAGCATTAGATAGCTATTGGGATAATCCAACTACGTATAGATTTAAAGAAGAATGGATGGATATGCTTAAGAAAGTAAGTCATAGACCATATCATACAGGATTCTACCTAGGAATAAATGGAGAACAAAACTATGAAGATTCATCATATGTTAGAGACTACGAAATAGTAGGAATGGTTAAAGAGTATGATGCTGAAACTAAAACTGCTACAATACTTCAAAAAAATAGAGTATTTGAAGGAGATGAAGTAGAAGTACTAAGACCAGATACGCCGTATTTCAAAATTAAGTTAGAAGATATGTATGATTTAGATAAAAATAAGAAAACTGATGTAGCTAACAGAGCACATATGATGTTTAAGGTAAAAGTAAATGAGCCATTAAAAGTAAATGATATGCTTGTAAAAGCAAATAATACAATCAATATAAACAATAACTAAGGAGGATCATATAATGGAAAAGCCTATTTTAATTGGTATTACTGGAGGGACAGGTTCAGGAAAGAGTACCATTGCAGATGCATTATATTCTAATTTTTCAAATGATCGTATCACAATGATACAACAGGATATGTACTATAAGGATCAGAGCTATTTATCAATGGAAGAAAGAGTTAAAACTAATTATGACCATCCAATGGCTTTTGATAATGATCTTTTAGTAGAACATTTACAAAAACTAATTAAGGGCGAAGCAATAGAAAAGCCAAGATATGATTTTACTATCCATAATAGAGCAGAAGATACTACAACTGTAGAACCAAGAGAAATAATAATTGTAGAAGGTATATTAATATTAGAAGATAAAAGAATAAGAGATCTTTTAGATATAAAGGTATATGTTGATACTGATGCTGATATAAGAATACTAAGAAGATTAGTAAGAGATATTGATGAAAGAGGAAGAACAGTTGAATCAGTTATAGACCAATATTTAACAATGGTTAGACCAATGCATATGGAATTTACTGAACCAACTAAAAGATATGCAGATATAATTATTCCAGAAGGTGGACATAATTATGTAGCAATAGATATTTTAATGGCTAAGATTAGAGATATATTAAAATAATTGTATAGAAACCATTTCCAAAGGCTAAAATTTAGCTGAAGGAGATGGTTTTTTGTTTTTTAAAAAAAGTATAATAGATAGAAGTAAAGTTATAGCAATAGTATTTTTTTCTTTACTGTTTATGCTTATTTTAAGATTATATTACATTCAAGTACATCCTACAAAGTTAGTGCAAGGAGAGCTTAAAAATTATCAGACAGAAATATTTAATGGAAGTAGATATTCAGTAATTGATACTAATGGTGAAAGCTTAGTAAATGATACTGAAAAATATGTTTTAGTTATTGATTCGAAACCATTTAAATTAAATAACTATGAGGACACTATTGAAGATTTGCTAGCTTTAAATTTTATAATGAAATCGGAATATGCAGATTTTTCATATACAGATGTTATGAGTTCTAGTGGAAAGTTATATTATTATCTTACATATGAAAGCTATGAAAAGATTAATAAATTAAAAGATATAAAAGGAATTTATACTTATGTATATACTGAAAGAGAAGCTGCTGAAGCTGGTAAGATAGAGGATTTAATAGCAACAGTTGAAACAAGTGAAATTAAAGATGGTTCATTACAGGAAAAAATTTATAACTATATAAAGGATAATCAGTATGAAGAGGGAGAGTATTCATTGAATGATAAATCTATATATAAACTTATAAAAAAAAGTGATACGTCTTTTAATAAGAATATTCAACTTACAATAAATAAAAAGTGGACTGAGAAGGTTAAGGAAATATTAAATGATGAGAGTTATAGTTTTTTAGAAAATATAGGAGTAGTGCTTTTAGAAAGTAATACTGGGAAAATTAGAGTATTACTTCAAAAAAATAATTCTATGGCAAATATTAATTTAGGTATAGGTAGCATAGGGTATGAACCAGGTTCAATATTTAAGGTTTTAACAGATGCAATAGTTCTTGATATGGGACTTACTGATAATAATGATGTTTATTCCTGTAGTGGAGAAATATGTAGTAAAAATGGAGAGCCTTATGCTCATGGACCATTAACACTTAATGAAGCACTACAGATATCATGTAATGATATTTTTGCACAAGTGGGTACAATGGCAGGATATGATAATATGCTTAGATATACTGAAAAACTTGGATTATATCAAAAAGTTTTAAATTTGAGTGGAGAAAATAAAGATGAAGCAGAAGGTACTAAACCTACTTTGAAAGATGGGGTTTCTAATTTTTCTATAGGACAGTGTGTTACAGTTACACCACTTCAAATATCTGGGGCAATTAATGCTGTAGTAAATGATGGTGTATATATTAAGCCATATATAATAGAAAATATTGTTGATAATAATGGCAATATAATTTCTACAGAAGAAAGTGAGAGCAGAAGAGTTTTTAGCAAAACAACTAGTGAAATAGTACAAAAAAGCATGAATGATGTAATATGGTTAGGTACAGGGTATGAAGCGAGAGTAGAAGGAATAAATGAAGGTGGTAAAACTGGAACATCTACAGGAGAAGGTGGAGCCACTAATCATGGGTGGTTTGCAGGATATTTTGAATATAATGGACAAAAATATACTTTAGTTGTGGTAGCACCTAATATAGGAGATAAACATCCTGATGGTAGAGAACTTGGAGGAGGGAATACTGGAGCGCCTATTTTTAGGGATATAGTGAATTTGCTTATAAAATAATTTAGTTATTATAAGCAATATTTTAGTATAGCTTCATATTATATAATAAGCACTATTAGGAGGAACTCTAAGTGATATTATTATCAAATTTCATGGAGTTTTTATGCAACAATATATTCTTAACAGGATATATATCTGGAAGCAATACCTTTCCAAAACCTTTAGATGAAAAAGAAGAGGAAAAATATTTACAACTTTTAAAAACAGGTGATAAGAAAGCTAAGAGCATATTAATTGAAAGAAATCTTAGATTAGTAGCACATATTGTAAAAAAATATCAAATTCCAAATAAAGATATAGATGAGTTAATTTCTATAGGTACAGTTGGACTTATAAAAGCAATTGATTCATTTGATGTGTCTAAAGGAACTAGGCTTGCAACTTATGCATCAAGATGTATAGAAAATGAGATTTTGATGCTTTTTAGAAATAATAAGAAGCAAAAAAGTGAAACTTTCCTGCAGGATCCTATAGGTGTGGATAAGGAAGGTAATGAAATTAGTTTAATTGATGTATTGAGCAGTGAAAAAGATTCTGTTATAGATAAAGTAGAAATGAAGCTACAGATAAAAGCTCTCTACAATAAGATAAATAGTGCTCTTACTGAACGAGAAGGTGAAATTTTAAAAATGAGATATGGCTTGAAGGATGGTAAATGCAAAACACAGAGAGAAATTGCAGGTATGTTAGGTATATCTAGATCATATGTCTCTAGAATAGAAAAGAAAGCTTTAAAAAAGTTAAAAAAAGAGTTATATCCAAAATAGAATTTTTATATATTTTTGCTAAAATATGTTGAATTTATCAGAGAAATGAAATAAAATAATAAAATAGAATATATTTTTTACATTAGGAGAATAATAATGTACTCATTAAAAGATTTGCTAATAAAAACAATAGAGTTAGGTGCATCAGATTTACATTTAACTGTTGCGTTACCTCCTACAATTAGGGTAAACGGAAAGTTTGATCAAATAGGTAGTGAAAAACTATTACCTGATCATATAGAAGCATTTGCTAAAGAAATATTAAATGATAATTATAATAAATATTTAGAAAATGGAGAGTTTGATACTTCTCACTCATTACCAGGTATAGGAAGATTTAGAGTAAATGTATTTAAGCAACGAAATAGTGATGCTATAGCTATAAGAGTAATAGCAGCTAAAGCACCTACAATAGACGAATTAAAACTTCCTAGTACATTAAAAGATATTGTTAAGGAACAAAGAGGATTAATATTGGTAACTGGTCCTACTGGATGTGGAAAGAGTACTACCTTAGCTGCTATGATAAATGAAATAAATAGCACTAGACAAGGGCATATAGTAACCTTAGAAGATCCAATAGAATATCTTCACAAACACAATAAATGTATAATAAATCAAAGAGAGATAGGTAAAGATACAAAAAGTTATCAAAGCGCTTTAAAAGCAGTTTTAAGAGAAGATCCAGATGTGATTTTAGTTGGAGAAATGAGAGATTTTGAAACTATATCTATAGCTATTACTGCGGCAGAAACTGGGCATCTAGTATTTTCAACATTGCATACAATTGGATCAACTAAAACAATTGAAAGGATAATTGATGTTTTTCCACCACATCAACAACAGCAAATTAAAATTCAATTAGCTTCTGTACTTAAAGCAGTAGTATCCCAACAATTAGTGGAAACTATTGATGGAAATGGACGTATACCTTCTATGGAGATAATGGTTACTACTCCAGGAATACAAAATTTAATTAGAGAAGGTAAAACACAACAAATAGAATCAGCTGTACAAACAGGAAATAAATATGGTATGAGAACCATGGATATGTCTCTTGCTGAGTTATGTAAGAGAGGTGTTATTTCTCAAGATACAGCAATGACATATGCAGTTGATGGAGAAACTTTAAAAAGATTATTAATGTTATAACATATAAAGGATGCACCAATGTGCATCTTTTTTATTAATTATAAGGTCTATCAAAAGGAAAATTTTATTTCCTGTGGAATAATATTTATAATAAAAAAATATAATCAAAGTTATTATAGTGTTAAATTTTTTATTTATTTATGGTATTATATATTAGGTATTAAGAAATGTTACGTTATTACGACAATATAGTAGTAATTATGTAAAGTGTAATAAGTTATAAAAATAGTATGTTTTAGCTTATATTTTACAAAACTTTTGATTTCGTTACAAAATTCTAAGATAATTAGACTTTTTACTATTGTTAAATAAGGCAAAAATGTTGTAAAATATAGAGTATACTATATTTTATATTGTCGTGCATTATATGAAAATTAAGGGATTGTGAGATAAGTAAGAGAGTAATA
>JAKSUK010000113.1 GCA_024409095.1 Clostridium sp. | reverse complement strand
ATATCTAATCATGAATATGCTTTTAGTAACATTCTTTATAGTTTAATTAATAATATAGAGATAAGGATGTGGTATATATTTGGAGATTATATTTAGTGCAATTATAGGATTATGTATAGGAAGTTTTTTAAATGTGTGTATTTATAGAATTCCTAGAGAAGAATCTATAGTGTTTCCAGCATCTCATTGTACTGTTTGTAGTTATGAACTACAGAAACGTGATTTAATACCTGTTTTAAGTTATATCTTTTTAAAAGGAAAATGTAGAGAGTGTGGTACAATAATACCTATTAAATATCCTCTTGTTGAAATTCTTAATTCATTATTATATGTACTTGTATATTTTAGTTATGGAAATTCAATTAACTTTATAAAAGGCTGTTTATTAAGTTCGCTTTTAATAGTTATTGCAGGAATTGATTTAAAAACTCACTATATATATAAATCTACAACCATATTTGGTATAGTATCATCTATGGTTATGATTATAATAACTTTTTTAATTTCAGGACAAATACCTTGGAGTAATATATTAGGTGGTATTTTAGGAGCTTTAATTATTAAAGCAATTGTTTTTAGTACAGGTGCAATGGGAGAAGGAGATATAGATATATCTCTAATTATAGGGTTATTCTTAGGAATTAAGGGAGTTATACTTTCTTTACTTATAGCATTTATTTTAGGTGGAATTATAGCAAGTTTGATTTTAATATTAAAGCTTAAAGAAAGAAAATCTGAAATAGCATTTGGTCCATACTTGGCTATGGGGGCAATTATTTCATTATTATATGGTACACAAATAATTAATTGGTATATGTCGTTTATAAAAGTATAGTATTTTTATTAAAATGTTCAATATTGACAATATAAAGTAAATACTCTATAATAAAAAAAAATCGAAAAACAACGAACATTATGAAAACTTGTATATACCCTGGATATGGCAGGGAGTTTCTACCGGAAACCAATAAATTTCCGACTATAAGCAAGATTAAATGTCTTTATATCTTATAGAATAGTTTTAAGATTGTCAGGCATATTAACCTTACTTAAGGGTTGATAGGTCTTTTTTTTATAATTAATTAGATTATATTAGTAACTATTACATATTTTATATATTTTGGAGGGAACAACAATGGCTCAAATTATTAAAACTGCTTACACATTTGATGATGTGTTATTGGTACCAAACAAATCTGAAATTTTACCTAATCAAGTTAGTTTAAAAACTCAATTAACAAAGAAAATATCATTAAATATACCATTAATGAGTGCAAGTATGGATACTGTTACTGAATCTAAAATGGCTATAGCTATGGCTAGAGAAGGTGGAATTGGTATAATTCATAAGAATATGACTATAGCAGAGCAAGCTATGGAAGTAGATAGAGTTAAGAGACAAGAAAATGGAGTAATAACTGATCCAATATTCTTAAATGAAGATAATACAGTAAAGCAAGCTTTAGAATTAATGTCTAAATATAGAATTTCAGGAGTTCCAGTAACAAGAGGAACTAAATTAGTTGGGATAATAACTAATAGAGATATAGTTTTTGAAACAGATTATGATAAGAAAATTGATGAAATAATGACAAAGAGCCCATTAATAACAGGTAAGGAAGGGACTACTTTAGACGAGGCTTTAGAAATTTTAAAGAAACATAAAATAGAAAAACTTCCTTTAATAGATGATGATAATAATTTAAAGGGATTAATTACTATAAAAGATATCGAAAAAGCAAAGGCATACCCTAATGCTGCTAAAGATAGCAATGGAAGACTTTTATGTGGAGCTTCAGTAGGAATTACTAATGATATGATGGAAAGAGTTGAAGCATTAGTAAAAGCAAAAGTAGATGTTATTACACTTGATACAGCACATGGTCATAGTAAAGGTGTTATTGAAGGGGTAAGAAGAATAAAGAGTGCTTATCCAGAACTTCAAATAATTGCTGGAAATATTGCAACTGCAGAAGCTGTAAGAGATTTAGTTGAAGCAGGAGCTGATTGTGTTAAAGTTGGTATAGGTCCAGGATCAATTTGTACAACAAGAGTAGTTGCAGGTGTAGGTGTTCCACAATTAACAGCAGTTATGGATTGCGTTGAAGAAGGAAGAAAATATGGCGTACCTGTTATAGCTGATGGTGGATTAAAATATTCAGGAGATATAGTTAAGGCTTTAGCAGCAGGAGCATCAGTTTGTATGATGGGTTCAATGTTAGCTGGATGTGAAGAATCTCCAGGAGAAACTGAAATATATCAAGGAAGAACATATAAGGTATATAGAGGTATGGGATCTTTAGCAGCTATGGAAAAAGGATCAAGCGATAGATACTTCCAAAATGGAACAAAGAAATTTGTACCAGAAGGTGTTGAAGGAAGAGTTGCTTATAAAGGTCCTGTATCAGATACTATATTCCAATTATTAGGTGGAATAAAATCAGGTATGGGTTATTTAGGAGCACCAACATTAGATAATTTATATGAAAATGCTAAATTTGTGGTTCAAACTTCTTCAGGTATAAGAGAGAGCCACCCACACGATATTAATATAACTAAAGAAGCTCCAAACTATAGTGTTAGAGAGTAATTTATAAAAAGACATTAGGAGGATTCCAATGAAGAAAGAATTAATACTAGTGCTTGACTTTGGAGGTCAGTACAATCAATTAATAGCAAGAAGAGTTAGAGAATGTAATGTATATTGTGAGGTTCATCCATACAATTTAAGTATAGAAAAAATAAGAGAAATGAATCCAAAGGGAATAATTTTTACTGGCGGACCTAATAGTGTATATGGTGAAAATTCTCCATTATGTAATGAAGAAATATTTAATATTGGAATACCAGTGCTTGGAATATGCTATGGATCACAGCTAATGGCTCATGTATTAGGAGGAAATGTAGCAACTGCTCCAGTTAGTGAATATGGTAAAACAGAAGTTAGTGTTGATGTAACATCAAAAATATTTGAAGGTATACAAGATAAGACTATATGCTGGATGAGCCATACAGATTATATAGAAAAAGCACCAGAAGGCTTTAAGATAGTAGGAAATACTCCAGTATGTCCAGTAGCAGCTATGGAATGTGCAGAAAAGAATTTATATGCAGTTCAATTCCATCCAGAAGTTATGCATACTCAAGAAGGAACTAAGATGTTATCAAACTTCGTGTACAATATTTGTAATTGTGCTGGAGATTGGACAATGGATTCTTTTGTTGAAAAATCAATTAATGAAATCCGTGAAAAAATTGGTAATGGTAAAGCATTATGTGCATTATCAGGAGGAGTTGACTCATCAGTAGCAGCTGTTCTTTTATCAAAAGCAATTGGAAAGCAATTAACATGTGTATTTGTTGATCACGGTTTACTTCGTAAAGATGAAGGTGATGAGGTAGAAGCTATCTTTGGACCAGAAGGTCATTATGATTTAAACTTTATCAGAGTAAATGCACAAGATAGATTCTATGAAGCTCTTGCAGGAGTAGAAGATCCTGAAACAAAGAGAAAGATTATTGGTGAAGAATTCATCAGAGTATTTGAAGAAGAAGCTAAGAAAATAGGTGCAGTAGACTTCTTAGTTCAAGGAACAATTTATCCAGATATAATTGAAAGTGGTCTTGGTGATTCAGCAGTAATAAAATCACACCATAATGTTGGAGGACTTCCTGATTATGTTGATTTTAAAGAAATAATTGAACCTTTAAGATTATTATTTAAGGATGAAGTAAGAAAAGCAGGATTAGAACTAGATATTCCTGAAAAATTAGTTTATAGACAACCGTTCCCAGGTCCAGGATTAGGTATAAGAATAATCGGAGAAGTAACAGCTGAAAAAGTAAAAATAGTTCAAGAAGCAGATGCAATTTATAGAGAAGAAATTGCTAAGGCTGGTTTAGATAAAGAAATTGGGCAATACTTTGCAGCATTAACTAATATGAGATCAGTAGGTGTTATGGGTGATGAAAGAACTTATGATTATGCTGTAGCTTTAAGAGCTGTAACAACAAGCGATTTCATGACAGCAGAATCTGCTGACCTTCCATGGGAAGTACTTGGAAAAGTAACAACTAGAATAGTAAATGAAGTTAAAGGTGTAAATAGAGTATTCTATGATTGTACAGGAAAACCACCAGCAACTATCGAATTTGAATAAGAATTAACTAAAAACCTACTAATATTCAGATAAAAGCTGAATATTAGTAGGTTTTTTATATATAATTATATATAGACAAATATTAGCAAGTAAAATCGGGTGTTATATATATTACAATGATAAACTGTAATTACAGTAGGAGGTTGAAAGATGGAATGGACAAAAGCCATAAGTGAAGCAATTGAGTACATTGAAGAAAATATTATAGAGGATATTAAGTAATTGGATCACTTAAAAAGTTCTCTTATGATGAAGCAAAGAAATCTATTCCAGAGTTTTGGGCAGAGCATTATAAAAAGGGAAATGGCAAATATGTATGTGGTATGTTTGGAGTAAATATTGATGAATCAATGGGTAATAGTGAATTTCAATATATGATTACAGATATATATAATCCAGTTAATGATTTTCCGGAAGGCTTCATTACTAAGACAATTCCAGAGTTTACATGGGCGGTATTTCCTTGTAAAGGTCCTATGCCTAATTCGCTACAAGATGCAAATACAAAGATTTTTTCAGAGTGGCTTTCAGCATTAAAAGATTATGAATTTGCAGCTGGATACTGCATTGAAATGTATGATGATATGAGTAAATATCCAAATGGAACTGCTGATGAAAATTATTATTCAGAAATATGGATTCCTGTAAAGAAAAAATAATAAATTTTACTGCCATAACTTATTATGGCAGTTTTTTTATATAAAGTAGAAGTTATTACATTTATTAAGATAAATGTAATAAATAATATAACTTATGCAATGCTTTTTATGGTAAAATATTAAGGTTAAATTAATAAAAAAAGAGGTAAGGAGTAAAGAATGGACATTATATTGATTTTTAAGGCAATAATATTAGGTATTGTTGAAGGAATTACAGAATGGTTACCAGTAAGTAGTACAGGACACATGATTTTAGTTGATGAATTTATTAAGCTAAATGTGTCACCAGCTTTTAAAGAAATGTTTTTTGTAGTAATTCAATTAGGGGCTGTAATGGCTGTTGTAGTATTGTATTGGAAAAAATTATTTCCATTTTCAACAAAGGAAAAATTCTTAGTAAAAAAAGATACAATTGAAATGTGGTTTAAAATTGTAGTTGCATGTATTCCAGCAGCAGTAGTAGGGATATTATTTGATGATAAGATTGATGAATTATTTTACAACTATCAAACTGTTGCATTAGCTTTAATTATAGTTGGGATTGTATTTATTATAGT
>JAKSUK010000112.1 GCA_024409095.1 Clostridium sp. | reverse complement strand
AGGCAAACCTCAATTTTAAGCTATCTTGAAAGTGGCGAAATAACACTTATAGCTAGCACTACTGAAAATCCCTATCATTCTATTAATACTGCAATCTTAAGTAGATGCATGGTCTTTGAATTTAAACCAATTGATAGTCAAGATATTATTAAGAGATTAAAAGTGTGTATAGATAATGTATGTCATTTGGGAAGAACTATAACTTATGACAATGACGTTTTAAATTTTATTGCTAATATATCTAAAGGTGATTTAAGAAAAGCAATAGGTATATTAGAAATAATTTTTAATTCTTATCCTGTAGGAAATCTTAATATTGATGTAAACATGGTTGAAGACTTGCTACAAGAAACTTTAGTAATGGATGAATCAAAATACTACGATTGGATAAGTATGCTTCAAAAAAGTATACGAGGTAGTGATGAAAATTCATCTATTTTAGCTTTAGGAGTTTTATTAAAGGCTGGGAAAATGGAAGAAACAATAAGAAGGCTACTAGTAATAGCTTCTGAAGATTGTGGTCTTGCTATGGGTGGAATGTATTCTACATTCTTTTCTTTAATTAATGCTGCTAAAATGGTAGGTATGCCAGAAGCACAAATAATTTTATCTCATGCAGTAATATTATTAGCAACTAGCCCTAAGTCAAACAGTGCATATAAAGCTATTAAATCTGCTATGAATGATATAGAAAATATTAATATAGGAGATATACAACCATATTTAAGAGATGCTCATTATAGTGGAGCCGAGAAATTAGGCAGAACAGGATATAAATATCCCCATGATTACCCTAATAACTATGTTGAACAAGAATATATGCCAGAGAATTTAAAAGGGCGAGTTTATTATCAACCTGGAAATAATAAATATGAGAATGCAATAAAGGAATATTGGAATAAAATTAAAAAATAAATTAGAAAAAAGCGGACTTTTTAATTAATCCGCTTTTTTTCTAATTATCTATAAAATTCTTGTGTAGCATATACTTTATTTCCTATCTTATATACTCCTACACCTATACTTGAAAAATTAGTTGATAATATATTTGCCTTATGTCCTGGTGAATTCATCCAATTTGTCATAAATTGCTCTGCTAATTTAGCAGCATCAGATACTCCACCTATATATGCAATATTTTCTCCCCAAGCTTTATATGTAACTCCATCATTTTTCATTTGTGTTGTTATTAAATTACCGTTTAAGTCTTCATGACTAAAGTAATTATTATCTCCCATATCTTGAGATTTAATTCTTGCATACTTTTCCATAATTGTATTATATGATAACGTTGCTAATCCAGCTTTAGCTCTTTCCTCATTAACCTTTTCATATATTAACTTTTCAACCTCAGCCATAAATTGGTCATTTACAACTCCAGAATTAGTGTTATTATCTATCGAAGGAGTTTCATCTATAACTGGTGCTTTATCAACTGATGGTGTTTCATCTATTGATGGATTTTCATCTAAATCTGGCACTTTATCTATTGATATATCTTCATTTGGTTTTTCATTTTGAACTGGAGGTATTACTATATCTCCATTTTCTCCTAAACCTATATTATTATTATTTATATTATTATTTATATTATTATTTGTATTATTGTTAGTTTCTTCATTATTTATTTCATCTTTATTACTTGTATTAGTATTATTATCATTTCCTGTATTGCAATTATTTCCATTACCTATGATAATTCCACCATTTAGAATTGGTTTATTTGTATTAATAGCTTGTCCATTTATACAACCAAAATATTTTTTAAATACAAGTCTTCTTTGATATATTCCACAATCACTAGTTAAATTTAGTACTTCAGAATCTTTTACATTATCTTTTATTATAGATGTACAAATTCCCTTTTCTGCTTTTAATGTACTTGCTTCTGCTGTTTGACTTCCTATTGAAGCTCCTATTCCTCCTATTAGTGATGTTGATAACATTATGGCAATTAGTGTTTTTTTCATTCGTACCACTCCTTTTTATTTTTTCGAACAATAGCTTGTCCAATATTTTATTAGTTAAAGTACTGTTTGGCTTACTACCTCTGCCCGTATATAGTTATAACATATTTTATTCATCATTACTAAAAAAATAAAAGGAACCTTACCCAAAATATACTATTACTTTACATATAAAGATTTATATCCATAATATTCATACTAATCTTTCCTTATATAATGCGCTTTAAAGCGTTTTCCCAATTTTATACTTACCACTAATTATAAAAAAATATCCCTAAATAATTTTCATTATTTAAGGATATTTACACAAAGCATTAATTTATAAACATTATAGAGTATTTATAGTTTTTTTAAATTGTATTCTTTAATTATTTATTTTGCTCAACATTCTTTATTGTAGCAGCTGCTTCAGCTTGAGCAGTTATAGTTTCTCCATTAAAGCTAGTTATATACATTTCCTTTAATTCTTTCATTAATGGATATCTTGGATTAGCACCTGTACATTGATCATCAAATGCTTGTTCTACCATTTCATCTAATGTAGCATAGAATCTATCTTCACTTACACCAGCTTCTTTAATTGTTTTTGGCATATTAACTTTAGCTTGTAATTCTTCAATAGCATTAATTAATAATTCAACTTTTTCTTCGTTAGTGTTTCCACCTAATCCTAAATGGTCAGCTATTCTAGCATATCTCCATGCTGCATTTGGATATTTATATTGAGCAAATGCTGCTTGTTTAGTTGGAGCATCAGCTGAGTTAAATCTTATAACTTCTTTCATAACTAATGAATTAGCCATACCATGTGGTAAGTGGTGGAATGCACCTAACTTATGAGCCATTGAATGGTTGATTCCTAAGAATGCATTAGAGAATGCCATACCAGCCATACATGAAGCATGAGCCATTTTTTCTCTTGCTTTAATGTTAGTTGTTCCTTCATTATAAGCATCTGGTAAATATTTAAATACTAATCTAATTGCTTCTAAAGCTAAACCATTAGTATATTCAGATGCCATTATTGAAACGTAAGCTTCAACTGCGTGAACTAATACGTCTATACCAGCACAAGCTGTTAATCCTTTTGGAGAAGTCATCATTAATTCTGCATCAACTATAGCCATATCTGGAGTTAGCTCATAGTCAGCTAATGGATATTTAATTCCTGATTTTTCATCAGTAATAACTGCAAATGGAGTAACTTCTGAACCAGTACCAGCTGAAGTTGCTATTGAAACCATCATTGCTTTTTGACCCATGCTAGGGAATTTATATATTCTCTTTCTTATATCCATAAATGTCATAGCTAAATCATGGAAATTAACTTCTGGGTGTTCATACATAACCCACATAATTTTAGCAGCATCCATAGCTGATCCACCACCAAGTGAAATTATAACATCTGGATTGAATGCAGCCATTTCAGCAGCACCACTTCTAGCACATCTTAAAGTTGGATCTGGTTCAACATCTGAGAATATTTTATATTGAATTCCGTTTGCATCTAGTACATCTGTAACCTTATCAGTATATCCCATATCAAATAATACTCTATCTGTTACGATAAATGCTTTCTTTTTACCCATATCAGCTAATTCTTGTAAAGCTACTGGTAAACATCCATATTTGAAATAAGTTTTTTCTGGTACTCTAAACCAAAGCATATTTTCTCTCCTCTCAGCAATGCTCTTAACGTTAATTAAGTGCTTAGGTCCAACGTTTTCTGAAACTGAATTTCCACCCCATGATCCGCATCCTAAAGTTAATGATGGAGCTAATTTAAAGTTAAATAAATCTCCAATAGCACCTTGAGCTGCTGGCATATTTATTAATGTTCTAGCAGTTTTCATTCTTTCTCCGAATGTTAAAACTCTATCTCTATTTTTAACTTGATCAGTATAAAGAATTGATGTATGTCCCATACCACCTAATTCAATTAATCTATCAGCTTTGTTTAAAGCATCTTCAAATGATGTAGCTTTATACATTGCTAAAACTGGAGATAATTTTTCATGTGAAAATGGCTCTTCTAATTCAACTGAAGTTACTTCCCCAACTAAAACTTTAGCACTTTCTGGAACGTTAACTCCTGCCATTTTAGCTATTTTATAAGCAGATTGTCCAACCATGTTAGCATTTAATCCACCTTTTTCATTTAAAATTATACTTCTTACTTTATCTACTTCTTCACCTTTTAGAATGTAAGCTCCTCTTTCAGCTAATTCTTTCTTAACTTCATTGTAAACTTTGTCTAAAACAACAATTGATTGTTCTGATGCACAAATAACACCATTATCAAATGTCTTAGAAAGTAATATTGAGTTAACAGCCATCTTAATATGAGCTGTTTCATCAATGATTGCTGGAGTATTTCCTGCACCAACTCCTAAAGCTGGTCTTCCTGATGAGTAAGCAGCTTTAACCATTGCTGGACCACCTGTAGCAAGGATTATATCTGATTCTCTCATAACATTTTGTGATAATTCAACAGAAGGTTGATCTATCCATCCAATTATTCCTTCTGGAGCTCCTGCTTTAACTGCTGCTTCTAAAACAACTCTAGCAGCTTCAATTGTTGAGTTCTTAGCTCTTGGGTGTGGTGAAATGATTATTGCATTTCTAGTCTTTAAAGCTATTAAACATTTAAATATTGCTGTAGAAGTTGGATTTGTAGTTGGAACAATTGCAGAGATAACTCCAATTGGTTCTGCAACTTTTGTAATTCCACTTGTTTTATCTTCCTCTAAAACTCCACATGTTTTCATGTTTTTATATTGGTTATATATATATTCAGCAGCAAAGTTATTTTTGATAACTTTATCTTCAACTATACCCATTCCAGTTTCTTCAACTGCCATTTTAGCTAATTTGATTCTGTTGTGGTTAGCCGCTAAAGCTGCTTGTCTAAAAATTTCGTCCACTTGTTCTTGTGAAAAAGTAGCAAATTGTTTTTGCGCTTCTCTTAATTGTTCAATTCTTTTTGTTAATTCTTGAGCATTTGTAACCTTCATTTGAATTCCTCCTGAATTTAAATCTATATTGAATTGCTTCTTTTTTTGTAGACTTCGTTATATTTTTAACATGTCCACATCCTTATTGTATTATATCGTTTAATTTTTGTCAAACTTTTTTTTCTGTTTTTTCATTTTATAATTTTTTTCTCCTTAAAACCATTATTTATAGCCACTTTTAATACTTTTTAACCTGTTTATTTTTTCACTTTTCCTTATTATTAAATAAAGTTAGTATTTTTTTTATCACCATTTATACCATTAAATGTAATACAACTTATTAATAGCTTAGTAAAAACAGTAATGGCTAATTACATATTAGACCATTAAATGTAATATAACTTATTAATAGCCTAAGTTTAGTTTTTTCTTTTTTTATAAAATAATACAAAAAAAACAGTAGAAATAAATTACAATATTTACTATTATTTCATTTCTACTAG
>JAKSUK010000111.1 GCA_024409095.1 Clostridium sp. | reverse complement strand
TATAATTATTTAATATCTTTTTCTCTATTATGACTACAATCTTATACATTATAAATGCAATTACAGCTAAAATTACTATACTCATCATAACCATATCTAATTGTGCTATTTGTCCACCATAAACAATTAAGAAACCTAACCCTTCTCTTGCCACTAAAAATTCACCCATTATTACACCAACCCAAGAAAGTCCAACATTTATCTTTAATGCTGATATAAGAACTGGTACACAAGCAGGTAGTATTAAATGTCTTAAAATCTGCGTCTTACTAGCTTTAAATGTCTTCATTAAAATTATTTTACCTGTATCTACTTCATTAAATCCTGTTAAGACACTTATAATAGTTGTTACTAAAGATATAAGCAGTGTTATTACAATAATTGCTCCTGTACCATTACCTACCCAAAATATAATAATTGGTGCTAATGCTACCTTAGGCAAAGAATTTAAAACTACTAAATAAGGGTCCATTATTTTAGAAACTGTAGGTGATGACCATAGCAAAATAGCTATTGCCCCACCTATTATTGTTCCTAACAAAAAGCCTACAATTGTTTCATAGCAAGTTACCCAAATATGAGTAAAAAGCGTACCTCCCTCTACAAATTCCATGAATGATTTTAATATTCTACTAGGACTAGATGTTAAAAATGGATCAATCCATTTAAGCATAGCTGCTATTTCCCACAAAGCAATTAAACCTATTAAAATAGATACTCTCCAAATACTTATTTTAACCATTTGTCTCTTTTGCTTTTTTAAATAAGATTCATGTTCATCATTCATAATCATCAAACTCCTTCCATAGCATTGAGAAGTATTCCATATATTCTTTTTCACCACGCTTCTCAAAAGGAGTAAGCTCACTATTTTTAAAATCAATCTTTTGAATCTTTCTAATGGAAGCTGGTCTTTTGCTTAATACTATAACTTTGCTAGACATTACAATTGCTTCACCTATATCATGAGTCACCATGATAGTTGTCTTACCTTCTGATTTTATTATTGCATATACATCATCAGTTACCTTTTGACGAGTTTGATAATCTAAAGCAGAAAATGGTTCATCTAATAATAGTATTTGAGGTCTTAACGCCATAGTTCTAATAAGTGCTGCTCTTTGCCTCATCCCACCTGATAATTCCTGTGGTTTATGATTTTCAAATTTTTTTAAACCATATCTTTCAATTAGTGACTCTGTAAAAGCTATATTTTCTTTAGTAAGAAGTTTTTTTATCTTAAGTCCTATCATCACATTATCTTTTACTGTAAGCCAAGGAAAAAGATAATCTTTCTGAAACATATATCCTACTTTATCTAAATTATTTTTCACAATATTACCATTGTATTTTATAACTCCCTTTGATGGCTCTACAAGACCGCTTATTATATTAAGCAACGTTGATTTTCCACAGCCTGATGGACCTATTATACTAACAAATTCTCCTTCATTTACTATAAAACTTATATCTTTTATTGCTTCTGTAACGCCTTTCATATTATGATAATTCATATATACATTACACACTTCAACTATTGCCATATTTACACCAACCTTTACTTGCTTACTTTTTCAGCAAAGGTATTGTCTACAATAACTTCAAATGGTGGTCTATCTTTAATAAGACTTGAATCATAACCTTCAATAATATCCATAAGCCTATTTAACTCTGATTCCTTCACTATAGGCGTATCACAATATGCATCAATTTTTTTATAATTATCTAGTACTGATACTATTATTTCCTTATCTGTTCCTGGGAAAAATGAAATAATTGAATCTGCTATTTCCTCACTAGTATGTTCTTTAATCCAATTTTGACCTTTGTAAATAACATTAGTAAACTTTTGAATTATTTCTGGATTTTTTTCTATATAGCTCTTTGTAGAATAGAAGCAAGTATAGGATATATCGCCAGCACTTTCGCCAATAGATGATACTATATATCCACTGCCATCCTTTTCTAACATTGATGCTGTAGGCTCAAATAATGCAACATATTCTGCTGTACCTGATTTAAATGCACCAGAAGTAGCAGTAAAATCAATATTAGTTACCATATTTACATCTTGCTTTGGATTAAGTCCATTTTCCTTTAAAACATATTCTAGTGCCATTTCAGGAATTCCTCCTGGTCTTCCACCTATTATTTCCTTACCTCTTAAACTACTCCATGAAAAATCTTTTTCCTCTTTTCTTCCAACTAAGAAAGAGCCATCTTTTTTAGTAAGCTGAGCAAATACTACTGGATAATCCTCCCTACCTTGATTATAAATATAAACAACCTGCTCTGGACCAGAAAATCCTATATCTGCACTACCACTTAAAAGCTGTTGCATTGTCTTATCTGCACCTTGACCTGTTGATAAATCAATATTTATTCCTTCCTCTTCAAAAAAGCCTTCATTTATTGCTACATACATTGGTGCATAAAATACTGACCTTACAACTTCATTAAGTTTTACTGTAACTAGACTTTCTGAATCTTTACTTTTTTTATTACATCCAACTAACGCACAAATACAAAGTGCAAAAGCTACAAATAAAGAAATAATCTTAATACTTTTTTTCATCGCCTTTTCCCTTAAAATTTCTCTTATTAATCATAATATGATTATAATTATGCTTTTGACAAAAATACTCTACTTAAATTAAAAAAAACAGACATATATTATGCCTGTTTTATTATTACTTAATTTATAAATTCCATTTTCCAATTATAATAGCCTGTCTTTTCATCTTTTTCATATCTTAAATATGCTGAAAAGAAAGTTCCCTTCTTGCTCTTAAGATTTCTAAAGCCTACTTTTCCATTTTTAATAAGTAACTGTACCATTTCTTTAGTTACCTTTTTACCCATGGCTTCAATGAATTTATCATTTTTCCAAATGGTATATCTACATCCATTTTTCCAATTAATACATCCAAATCCTTTTTCACCTTCAATAATATCATTGCCACATACAGGACATTTTCCTATACTTTCTGTGCCTTCTGGTAGTGCTACTTTAAAGTTTTTTAGCATTGCTGTATCCTTCTTGATATTATCTACAGCTTCCACTGTAAAGTCTTTTATCATAGTTAAGAAATCATCTTTTTTAAATTTTCCTTTTTCTATATCAGATAAAGTTTTTTCAAGTCTTCCTGTATACTGAAGGTCTAAAAGTTCTTTAACTGGAAATATTTCAACTAATGTTCTTCCAAGGTCAGTGCAAGTTAAGCTTTTACCCTTTGATTTTATATATCCAGTATCTTTTAACTTCTTAATAGTTTCAGCTCTTGTTGCTGGTGTTCCTATACTAAATCCACTTAATATTGCTTGCATCATTTCTGGTGAATCTTCTTCGTCCTTAAAACTTTTTCCGCAGGTTTCCATAACTCTTAATAAAGTTTTTTCATTATGAAGCTTTGGTGGTTTCTTAGTTACAGTATTTACTTTTCCATCAACTACTTGTACTATTTCCTTTTCACTTACAAATGGTAAAATAGTATCCTTTGTTTCAATCTTTTCAACTACACGCCAACCTTCAATTATTTGTACTCTACCTTTAGCAATAAAAGCCCCTTTAAAATTTTCATCATGAACTTTTACTGTTAGCTTAGTTTCTTCAAATTCTGCTATTGGCATAAATTGCATTATAAATCTATTTTTAATTGCATTGTATACTATTTCTTCATCTTTACTTAATCCTGTAGGCTTAATATATGTTGGAGTTATAGCACTATGGCTTTCTACCTTAGAATTATCAAATATCCTTTTATTATCTACAAATTTAATTTGATCCTCATATGGTAATCCCTTTTTTATATTTTCTAAAACTTTTCTTGTTTTACCCTTTAAACTTTCATCTAAAGCTACACTTCCTGTTCTAGGATAAGTAGTAAACTTTTTTTCATAAAGACTTTGTGCAACCTTTAATACTTTGTCTGATGTCCATCCCTTGTATTTACTAGTTATATGTCCTTGTAAGTTAGATAAATTAAATAATAGTGGTGCATATTCTCTTTTCTTTTCTACTTGTTTATCTACAACTTCACCTTGTTTATCCTTAAGATGCTTTTTTAATTCTTCAACAACTTTTTTATCTTCAAACTTCTCATTGTTTTTTTCGTTGTAGTAAGTTCCTTCAAACTCTTCATTATTTTTTGTCTTAAAAGTTGCTAACAACTTATAATATGTAGATGCTTTAAAATTTTCTATTTCTTTATCTCTATCATATATTATTTTTAATGTAGGAAGTAACACTCTTCCTATATTAATCATTTTGCTTTCTTTACCTGTACCACCATATCTTAATGTTGCTACTGAAGTTAAGTTTATTCCTATAATCCAATCAGCCCACTGTCTGCTTATACCTGCATCTTGAAGGGATTTCATTTCTATATTTTCCTTTAAATTATTCATTCCTTTTTTAACTTCATCTGGTGTCCATTCATTTAGTAATAATCTATATATAGGCTTATTTTGATTTAAGTACATAAATACTTCTAGTGATATAAGTTCCCCTTCACGGTCTTGGTCGGTAGCAGATATAACACTATCTACATCATCACGCTCTATTAATGTTTTAATTATATTAATTTGCTTTTCTGCACCTTTATCTGTAACATTTCTATTTACATTATCGCATTTAACTTTATATTTAAACTCTTTAGGTATGAATGGAAATTTATCCATTCTCCATCCTTTCATATTTTCATCATAATCTTTTGCATCAAATAACTGAAATAAATGACCAAAAGCCCATGTTACTAAATAATCATTACCTTCAAAATATCCATCTTTTCTAGTTTTGATATTATATGCGTCTGCAATATTCTTAGCTACAGAAGGTTTTTCTGCAATTATTACTTTCTTCATGTAAATTTTTACCTCTCACCTTTTTATATATTAATTTAGTTGACCTTACTTTTACATCTCATTATACATCCAAATAAAAAAATTTAATATAGCTGCATAAGAAGTCCATATAATATATGGTATCATAAGCATTGCTGCAATTTTATCTACTTTTTTAAATTTTATAGTTGTTACTATAATAAGTACTAATAATATACATATTATTAGAAATGAAATTCCATATAATCTAAAGCTAAAAAATATAAATGGCCATAAAAAATTAACTAAAAGTTGAACTATATAGTAAAAGTATGCACCATTATCATTAATACCATTTTTATTTTTCATATATATTCTATAACCTGCTAAAGCCATAAGTATATATAATATAGTCCATACTATTGGAAATGCTACTGCTGGCGGTGCAAACCACGGTTTTTCTAAAATTTTATACATTTTAAAACTATCTTTATTTAAAAATCCTACTGTTGCTGCTCCTACAAAGACTAGAAAAATATTTTTTACTAAAGCTATAAAATCAAATTTACCATCCACCTTAAAAACATTACCAGATTTTTTCCCATCTTTTTTCACTTTTGATAATGTATTAATATTTTCTTTTTTACTCATGCTTACCTCATATAAATATTTCTTTCAATAAAAATATATGAGATTTTTCTTACAATAATGAATTACAGTATACCATTCATCCAAA
>JAKSUK010000110.1 GCA_024409095.1 Clostridium sp. | reverse complement strand
CAATTTCAGGACATACTCTCTTAACTTCATCATATATTTCTTCAACTGTTAAATGCATTCCTTCTTTTTCAATTATTATATCTAAAATTGATCTTCTTTGAGGCGTTAACTTGTAACCTTTTTGCTTTAAACTTTCTTTTAATGCGTCTATATCAATATTTACAGCACTCACACTAACACCTCTTTCTATTTTAATTATTCTTCATCAATAAAAATAGTATTATAAGCTTCTTGTACAGCAGCTAACTCTACTTCATTATCTATTGCTTCTAATAATTCTTCTCCATCATCTCCATTAATAACTTTTAATGCAAATGCATCATCCTCACTATATCCATCTTCATAAACAATTACATATTCATTTTTTTCTTCTGTTTCTGGATTTACTATATCAAAGAAAGCTACTACATTAAACTTAACTTCATTTCCTTCTTCATCAAATAATTTAATAACTTTATCGTCTTTTTTCATCTTAAACTCTCCTTAGATTTTATTTTATATAAAACATTACTTACTTAGTCTTAATTTATCAAGATATCCTTGCAATATATATGTTGCTGCTACCTTATCAACAATTTTCTTTCTCTTTCCTCTTGAAAGATCAGCTTCAAGCATAGCTCTATGTGCTGCAACAGTAGTTAATCTTTCATCCCACATTTCTATAGGAAGATTAGTTTTTTCCTTGATAAGTTCTGCTAATGCTAAAACTCTCTCACCTGATTCTCCTATAGTTCCATTCATATTCTTAGGAAGTCCTATAACTATAGTTTCAACACCATAGTCTTTGCATATCTTATAGACTAATTCTAAATCATGCTCTTTATTTTTTCTTCTTATTGTATCTATACCTTGAGCAGTCCATCCTAAAGGATCACTTATAGCTACTCCTATTGTTTTAGATCCTACATCTAGTCCTAATATTCTCATATGATACTCCTTAAATTAAAAGTGCCCGATAAATACGGGCACTTTTCTACTTTATCTCTAAATAAGATTTTATTACTTCTTCAATAATTTCATCTCTCTCAAGCTTTCTTAATAAAGCTCTTGCTCCGTTATAACTAGTAATGTAAGAAGGATCTCCGGAAATTAGATAACCTACTAATTGATTTATAGGATTATATCCTTTCTCCTTTAATGCATTATATACATCATTTAAGATTGCTTTTGTCATATCCTCTTTATTAACATTCAAGTCGAACTGCATAGTTTTATCAATGTTATTATCCATATCTTTGCTGCTAAAGCAGCTCACCCCCTTACGAAGTTTAATACCTATACTTAATTATCAACATTTATTATATTTTGTATTCAATAATCTTATAATAATTATATCCTATTTTCCTGCAAATGTATACTACTTAACTAATTTTTCTATTATTTCATATGCATTTTCTACAGCTTCATTAATTTTTTCCGGATTCTTACCACCAGCTTGCGCCATATCTGGTCTTCCTCCTCCGCCACCGCCTACTACAGCTGCAACTTCCTTAATGATTTTTCCACAGTGAACACCTTTATCAAGTACGTCCTTAGTTGACATTGCTACAAGATTTACTTTATCATTCATCTTGCTTACAAGAACTACTACACCGCTTCCAATCTTGTTTCTAATCTTATCTGCTAAATCTCTTAGTGCATTTCCATCAACATCTTCTAGAGCATATGCTACAGCTTTTACACCGTTTATATCTTTTGCAGAATTTAAGATATCATCTTCAGCTCCTGAAGTTAATTTTGACTTAAGTTCTGATATTTCTTTATCTTTTTCTTTTAATTCAGCATTTTGTGACGAAATCTTCTTTAAGATATCTTTTTCTGTACATTTTAATCCAGCACAAGCTTCTCTTAAAATTCTTTGCTTTTCTTCCATAAATTTAATTGCTTGTATTCCTGTTACAGCTTCAATTCTTCTAATACCAGCAGCAACACCTGTTTCAGCTATAATTTTAAATAGCCCTATTTCTCCTACATTTGAAACATGAGTTCCACCACAAAGTTCTTTTGAGAATTCTCCTGCTGCTACAACTCTTACCTTGTCACCATATTTTTCATCAAATAAAGCTGTTGCTCCACTTTGCTTAGCTTCTTCAATTGTCATAAGATTAGTTTCTACATTTGCTACTTCCATAATTTTTTCATTAACTAAATCTTCAACTTTTTGAAGTTCTTCAGTGCTTAATGCTTGGAAGTGAGTAAAGTCAAATCTTAATCTTTCATTATCTACATATGATCCTGATTGATGAACATGAGAACCTACGATTTCTTTTAAAGCTGCTTGTAACATATGTGTTGCAGTGTGATTTTTAGCTATAAAGCTTCTTCTTTGTTTTTCAACAAATAAATTAACTTTTTCACTTACACTAAGGCTTCCTTCTTTAACTTCAACATAGTGAATAATCTTTCCTGAAACATTTTTCTTTGTATTTACAACATAAGCTTTACCATTTGTTCCTTCAATTATACCTTTATCTCCAATTTGTCCACCCATTTCAGGATAGAATACAGTCTTATCAATTACTATGTAACCTTTATCTCCTGCTTTTAATTCATCTACAAAAGCATCATCTGTTGCTAGTAAAACTACATTTCCATTTCCTTCAGTAGAAGCATATCCTACAAATTCTGTTTCAACATCTGCTTTTATCTTGTTTATTGGAGTTTCTTCACTTCCCATGTAAGAAGTTTCCCCTCTTGCACTTCTTGCTCTTTCTCTTTGAGCTTCCATTTCTTTTTTGAATTCTTCATTGTCAACAGACATTCCCTTTTCTTCTAATATCTCTTCTGTTAATTCAATAGGGAATCCATATGTGTCATATAATTTAAATGCTTTTTCACCAGATAAAACTTTTGATTTTTCTACTTCTAGCTCTTCAATATAAGTATTTAATATATTCATTCCACTATCTATAGTTTCATTGAATCTTTCTTCTTCTAAAGTGATTATCTTAGTAATGTAGTCTTTATTTTCTACTAATACTGGATAATTTCCACCATAGTTTTCAATAACAGCATCCACAACTTCCTTTAAGAATAATCCTTTTATTCCAAGTAATCTTCCATGTCTTGCAGCTCTTCTTAAAAGTCTTCTTAAAACATATCCTCTTCCCTCATTACTTGGTTGTACTCCATCAGATATTAGCATAGTTACAGCTTTAACATGGTCTGTTACTATTCTTAATGAAATATCTGAATTTTGATTTTTTCCATATTCAACACCAGAAAGCTTTGAAACCTTATTTAATATGTTCTTAACTGTGTCTATTTCAAATATGTTATCAACACCTTGCATTATAGTTGCAATTCTTTCTAATCCCATACCTGTATCTATATTTTTATTTTTTAGTGGACTATAGCTTCCATCTTCTTCTTTGTTAAATTGGATAAATACTAAGTTCCAGAATTCAACTATTCTATCAGCATCAGATGCAGCAACAAACTCATCAACATTAGTAACTGGAGATAAACCTTCTCCTCTATCAAAATGTATTTCAGTACATGGACCACATGGACCAACTGTTCCAACTTCCCAGAAGTTATCGTCTTTACCTAATCTAAATATTCTACTTGGGTCTATATCAGTTTTAGAAGTCCATATATCATATGCTTCATCATCTTCTAAATATATAGTTACATATAACTTATCTTTAGGAAGTTTTAATACTTTCGTTACAAACTCCCATGACCATGGAATTATATCATCTTTAAAATAATCTCCAAATGAGAAATTTCCTAACATTTCAAAGAATGTACCATGTCTTGATGTCTTACCTACATTTTCAATATCACCTGTTCTTATACACTTTTGGCATGTAGTAACTCTAGTTCTTGGTGGTTTTTGTAAACCTGTAAAATATGGCTTTAATGGTGCCATACCTGCATTTATTAATAATAAACTGTTATCATTCTTAGGTACTAATGGAAAACTTTCCATCTTTAAGTGACCTTTTTCTTCAAAAAAACTTGTAAATGTATCTCTTAATTCATTTGCTCCCATGAATTTCATGTAATATTACCTCCAATATTTATTTATAACTATATTTTTATATAATAAAAAAGTCTTCATCTCTTACTATATAAACAGCAAGGGACGAAAACTATATTTCCGCGGTACCACCCTAATTATGCATAAATATTATGCATCACTTAAAGTAAAATAAGCTCCAAGGTAGCTTCAATATGCTAAATAAGAAGTTTTCACCAGCCACTTCTTCTCTAATATATTTAAATCATATCTACTCATCCTTATCATAGCCTTAATATAATATTAAATTTATAGAATATTTTATAGAAAAATTATATTGTATTTATAGAATTATGTCAATTATATGATTAAAATAAATAATAATTAATATCATCATATATAACTTTAATTATTACAGCTATAGGTACACATAAAATCATACCTGATACCCCAGCAATTTTTTCTCCTAAAATCAAAAGCAATATTATAGTTACTGGGTGCATACTTATACAATCTCCAGTAATCTTTGGCGCTAAAAAATCCCCTTCTACTTGTTGAATTAAAAATACTCCTATTAAAGCAATTATTCCCTTTGTTATTGATGAATTCATAGCAATAAATACAATTGGTATTCCTCCTATTATAGGTCCAAAATAAGGTATTATATTAACAACACCATTAACAACTGATAAAACTAAAGGCATTTTCAATCTTAAACTTATCATTAAAATAAAAGTAAGCATTCCTATAATTAATGAAAGTATTATCTGACTTATTATATATCGACTTAAAACCCTATCTATATCTGAATTAATTTTCCTTACAATTATTCGTTTTTCTGTAGAGAAAATAAGTAATACTTTATTATATAAAATATTTCCATCAGCTAGAAAATAATATGCAGCTACAGGTATTACTGCAAATCCTATTAAATTTTCTAATATGGCAATCATATTATCAAATAAACTTGTTGCTTCTTTAGCAAGGATAGTATTAATCTTATCACCAATTTGAATATAAGCTGTCTCAAATAATGGTATTTTATCAATATCAAATTTTTCTGCTGCCAAAATAGCGTATGATTCTAAATTATCTAATATACCTCCTATATTTCTACTTTCACTTAATAATGAAGGAACCATAAAATACATCATAGATATAAAAAATACTATGCAAAATAACACTATAATCATTGATGATTTCTTTATAGAAAGCCTATAGTGCTCCACAATATAATCTCTTATAGGCTTTAAAGTATATGAAACAATAAATGATATAACTATTAAATTTACAACCTCTCTTATTCCTTCAATATATAAATAACTTAAAACCAATATGCAAAGTATTGCTATAATTATTATATTCTTTATTACTTTTTTTCTTTTATCTCTTCGCATTTATCTACACTCCTAAATATATGAGGTAAAGTCTTGAATACTACACTCTCATTTTCTTTATAAAGAATATATGCTTCACATAATATACAATGATTTATAAGCAAAATTTCCTTTCCTCTAAACATTCTGTCAAATACACCCGAACACATTATAATACCTTTTATTTCAAAGCTTTGCTCATCAATTATTAAATCTTCTAATATACCTTT